>JAHLLU010000041.1 GCA_020444005.1 archaeon | reverse complement strand
CCCCCCTTGAATCCATAGCCGGTCATGGGTGTTCCTCCGCCTACACATCCCTCGGCTACGGGTCCCTTACAGCTTAAAGCATCACTAATCGCCACAAAGACCTCCTCTTTCCCAATTCTGCGGTTCTGGTTATCCGTGAGATAACCGCCGTTGGTCTCACCAACTAACGAGTTTAGGCTTCTTGGGGTGAAACCTGTCTTCTCGGGAAAGTAATCAATCAAAGCATCAGCTACCTTGAAGGTGTTCAGGGTCTCAGTCAGCATAATAGGGGTCTCAATTGTGCCCTCGTTCACGATTTGACTGAGTCCAACGGATTTTCCGTATCCGTTGAAGACATCAACAGCTGCCGTGACCTTCTCCTCGTAGAGGTTTCCACTGTGGGGTGTGATGGCTGTAACCCCTGTCCTGATGTCATCACCCTCGATGACAGTGCAATGTCCGACACCGACTCCATCAACATCAGCCATGGTGTTATACTTTCCAGTCGGTATTCGCCCCGGTGTTAATCCAAATTCCCTTATTCTACCCCGTTTCATGGTTTCATGTTCTCCTCGGCTGGCATAAATTATTCCATGGGGTTATAACGTAGCACCGTCAATTTCTAGGCATGAGCGGAAGGGAATGGTTCATCGAGCGATACCGAGCCATGGGCTCAACGCTAACTGGAGACGAGACCACACCCAAAGCCATCAGAATAAACCCGTTAAGGACTACAGACGAGATACTAGTAGAAACCCTAACCGAACAAGGCGTAGAGCTTGAGAAGATACCATACCTCGACCACGGATACAAGGTACAATATTCTCCCTTCAGTCTCGGAGCAAGCATCGAGTACCTCCTAGGACAATACAGTCTCCAAGAAACCGTGTCCCAGTACCCAGTACAAGCACTACTACCCACCCCTGAAGACCGCCTTCTTGACATGGCGTCAGCGCCCGGCGGAAAAACAACACAAGCAGCAGCCTACATGCAAAACAAGGGAATCATCGTTGCTGTTGACATTAATCGTGATCGTCTCTTTGCTACTGAGAATAATGTTGAACGTTGTAAGGTCATCAATACGATTATTCACCATGTTGATGCATTAGAGCTTCCCGACGAGGAAGGCTTCACTAAGGTATTGCTTGATGCTCCATGCTCAGGCAACTATGTCACAGACAAACAATGGTTCAAACGACGAACCATGGAAGACATAGAGCGGAATGCTGAGTTGCAGAAAAGGCTCATAACCAAAGCATTGAATCTACTGATTACTGGTGGAGTTTTGCTCTACTCGACGTGCAGCCTTGAACCAGAGGAAAACGAGCAAAACGTCCAGTGGTTAGTAGAGAACCATGATGTTGAACTCGTTGAGCTTAAGGGCCTCGGCGCCCCAGCGGTAACCGACATCGATAGCATTGATCTGGACAAGAAAATAGGCTACTGTAGACGCTTCTGGCCAGATGTGACAGGTACACAGGGGTTCTTTGTAGCCAAGGTGGTGAAACAATGAGGTTGTTGAAGCGTTTCCTCCGTGATATCGGTTCAAAGTATAAGCCCGTTGATGTTGTGAACATTAACAATAAGCGGTTCTCATCAACCTTATCCCCACCAATAGATATACCTGAACTTTTCTACACTGGCACTTATCTGGGTCAGAATAAACAGCGTTTCGAGCCTAGTAGTATACTCTTGCAGATGCTTTCAGATGAGCCATCTACGCACAAGGTCTATGTTGATCGGGATACTGCTTGGCTTTTTGTTGTTGGTAAGGATGTTTTTGATGAGAATATCGTGGATAGAACTGCTGGTGTGCGTCTTGGTGGTTACTGTCTTGTGATGTTCGGTGAGGAGTGTATCGGTTATGGGCGTTACGAGACCAGTCGAGACCTTAGAGTTGTAAAAAACTTGTATGATGTCGGTGACTTTCTACGCCGAGAATAGGCATAGTGTTTTATCGTTTTTCACCACATTTACCTGTATGAGCATTTACAGTAAATACGGCGCAAAAAGAGTCGTAAACGCGGCATTTCACCTTACAAGACTTGGAGGAAGCACTCTTTCCCCCACGGTATTGGAGGCTATGGAGGAAGCTAACAAGTCCTACGTCTACATGTGGGATCTCATTGAGAACGGCAGCAAACACATCGCAAAGGCAATCAACGCCCCAGCAGCTTGGATCACAAGTGGAGCATTTAACGCTCTAGTGCTTGCTGCGGCAGCGTGTATGGCTGGAAAAGACCCAGAAGCCATGAGACGATTGCCTAACACAGAGGGATTGAAGAACGAGATAATCATTCAGCGGAACGCTCGGCTTCTGGTTTATGATAGAAGCATGGAGGTGGCGGGAGGTAAGTTCGTTTTCGTGGGTGACGAGAAATGGGGTTGTCCGCCAGAGCAACTTGAGGCGGTTATTACGGAGAAGACGGCGGCGATTCATTACGCGTATCCTTCTTGGGGTAACCCGTACATTTGTCCATTGGAGAAGGTTATTGAGATCGGTAAACGTCATGGTGTTCCAGTAATTGTTGACGCAGCTGGAATGACTTACCCAAAGGATGTTCAGGCGAAGTTCATGGAGATGGGTGCTGATCTTGTCGCTGTTGGTGGAAAATATGTGGGTGGACCAAACAGCACAGGTTACATCTATGGAAGAAAAGACCTCATTGAGGCTATTTCACTGCACAGCTTCATAGGTGCAGAGGCCGGACCAAATGAACAGGCAGGCTTCTATAGGAGCCTCGGTAGGGGCTACAAGCTTGATCGTCAGGAGATTATTGGGCTCTTGGTGGCTTTTGATGAATGGATGGAGATGGATCACGATAAGATGCGTTTCCAGCCGGCTTGGGCGAAGGTAAAGTACATCGAGAAGAACATCAAGGACTTGCCCGGTTTGAAGAACGCTACTATGGAGTATTATCCTAAGTCAGGTGAGGGTACAGGTTATCATACTATAGGGCTTCATGTAATATTGAACGACTTGGGTATTGCTGAGACCAACGCGCTTTTACGGAAGATGCGTGAAGGCGATCCTGAGATATGGATGCGTAACTGGGGTGATAGTAATGATTTTATTATTAATGCCCTTAATCTGCAGCCTGGGGACGAGGAGGTTATCGTTGAGCGGTTTAAGACGCTCTTCGGTTAACTCTGAGAGCGATGGAGACTTTAGATAGACTTCGGGTTGGTTTCGACAGGGATATTTCGCTCTTAACGGGGAGTATGTTTACTCGTCGGATCGTTATGGGTTTCCTGCAGGTAGTTAGGGCTATTTATTTTGCTTTGCTTGGGTTTAGCCCTGTTGAGATTGGGCTTTTGCTGAGTGTGGCGACTCTCATCAGCGCCCTTAACAATATTATTTTTGGGTATCTTTGTGATCGGTATGGGCGTAAGCCGTTTCTGATCCTTGGCTGTATTTTGTCTTCTGTCAGGACTGGTTTGTTTGCTGTGACTACTGATTTTTGGTTATTGGCTGTGGCTCAGGGTGTAGGTGCTATGGGTGAGGGTGTGGGAGCTGGTCAGCCTGTGGTGTCTGGGTATATTACGGATAAGACGGATGCGTTGGAGCGTCCTAATGTGTATAGTACTATGGCGATAACTAATAGTTTGGCTACTACTGTTGGTTTGGCTTTTGGTGGTTTGCCTCAGTATCTTGAGTCTTCGATGGGGTTTGATGTTGTGGGGGCTCATCAGGTTCTCTGGGCGGCGTGTACTGTTGTTAATCTTGTTTCTTTGGTGTTTCTGTTCCCATTGAAGGAGTCTCATACAAGAGTGGTGGCTGGTGAGAAGCAGGAGCCTCGGAAGATTAAGAACTGGAGTACGATTTTGAAGTTTAGTCTTGTTCGGAGTACGAGTGGTTTTGGGTGGAGTATGGTGAATAGTTTGATGACGTTGTATTTCTTTTACCGGTTTGGTGTTGGTAGTGATGCGCTTGGTCCGATTTTGGCGTTTGCTCGTTTCATTAGTATGTTTACGTATTTGTTGGTGCCTCGGGTGGTGGATTTGTTGGGTTCGATTAATACGTTGATTGTTTCTCGGGTGGCTTCGAGTGTTTTGACTGTTGGGTTTGCTTTGGTGGATTGGTATCCTTTGGCGGTGGTTATGATGGTTTTGATTCGGTTGGTGGTTTTGTTTAGTATGCCTATTCGTCAGACTTTTGCGTCTGGGATGGTGGATCCGGAGGAGACGGCGACGGCTATTGGGGTTAGTAATAGTGCTCGTATGGGGGCTCAGACTGTGGCGCCTAGTTTGGCTGGGTATATGTTTGAGGCTGTTAGTTTGACTTTGCCGTTTTATACTGGTGCGGTTTTGTTGGCTTTGAATGGTGTTTTGTATTGGTATTATTTCCGGGAAAGTGGCTAGCTGGTGTCTACTGGTGGGTACTTTGGGAAAAAATTTTTTTGGTGTGAATTGTTGTGAAGGTTTCTTATTTTGAAGCGTTGTTTTTTATCCATTGGAGTCCTGTTTTTTGGATTTGTTTGAGGTTTTCTACTGCTTGATGGTGGCTCTTGTGTCCGTCGTTTTGGAAGGCGTCTAGTTTTGTACAGATGAACTCGGGGCACTCGGTACAGTTATTTACTTTTTTTTTCTTTGGCGCATAGTCTGATTGTGCAGTCTGGACTCCAGTGGATTGTGTCTGGGGCTCTGCAGCCGTGGCACATGGTTTGCATGGGTGTTAGGGTTTTGCCGTAGTCTTCGAGGAACCAGTCTATGATCTCTTGTTGTTTTTCGGCGTTTCCTTTTGATGCTAAGTAGAAGTCGCATGTGGCGCAGTTTAGTCCGCATACTGATAGGTTCCACTCTGGGTTCATGGGTAACCGGTTTGGATGGTTCAATAATAATTAATGGGTAAACATAGAGTATCATCTATGATTGGTGTAGATGAGGCAGATCAACTGGCGTTAGCTTCATCACGGTATCATCACATGCAACGGGTCTCCTGTTTGATGGGTGAAGCGGCGCGGCAGTTAGACGCTGATCTATCTCTGTGGAGGCTTGTTGGGCTTCTGCATGACCTCGATTATGATTCTACCGAGGGTAATAGGGATAAACACGGTTTACTCGCGGCTCAGATGCTTGACGGAAAGTTATCTGAAGAGGGTCTTGATGCTATCAGGTGTCATGATCATCGGACAGGGTTGAAGCCTCAGACTGATCTTGATTATTCGTTGATTCTATGTGACGCTGTTTCATTAATAATAGAAGAGTCAGGTCGAGGAACGCCTATTGGTTTCGATAATTTCAAAGAATTGTCTGATAATGTCGCCATGCAGAAGCCTTGGTTGAAAAGGCTGGTTTTTGAGAACCCATTACTTGATAGGATCGATTTAGGGCGTCTTCTTGAGTCCGAGTAGTTTGAGGGTTTCTTCCCAGAGTCTGTCTTGGGTCTCTTTTTCATAGGTGGTCTCTTCTGTTTTGATTTCTTTTTTCTTGGCGAATGTTTTGCCTGTGGTTTTTTCTAGTTCTGGGTCTGTGGCTGCCCAGATGCTTGTTTCTGCTCCTTTTTCCGCTGATATTTGTAGTGGTCTTACGAGTGTGAATGATAGTTTGTCCCAGAAGCCGCCCATGTTTGCGCCGAGGTTTGTGGCTACAAATCCGGGTTCTGCGATGTTGGCGGTTATGCCTGTGTCTTGGAGTCTTTCGGCTAGGGCGTATGTGTATGTGGTGAGCATGAGTTTTGTGGTGGCGTAGACTTGCATTGATTTGTAGTTCTTCTCAGATTGTAGGTCGTCCCAGTTTATTTTGCCTGTTTTGTGCATGCCTGAGCCGATGTTGATGATGCGTGATGGTGTTTTCTCTCTGAGCATTGGTAGTAGGTTGTGTGTTAGTTTGAATGGGGCTAGGTAGTTGGTGGCTAGGGTTTTCTCGTTTCCTTCTTCTGTGGTTTGGCGTCGGCTGAAGGCTGCTCCCGCGTTGTTGATGAGGACGTGGAGGCATGTGAAGCGGTCTGTGAAGTTTTTTGTGAATTTGTCGATGCTACGCATGTCTGATACGTCACAGTGCATATTGTAGACACTATGGTTATCTGTGGCTTCTTTGATCTTGTCTCGGGCTGCCTCGCCTTTCTCTTGGTCTCGTGTGACCAGTACGACTGTGGCGTCTCGTTTTGCTAGTCCTAGTGCTGTCTGGTAGCCGATTCCTGAGTTGGCGCCTGTGACTATGCAGAGCCTGCCTTTCATGGTGGGTTAGGGTGTGTGGCGCTGTTTAAACTATATCGATGTGTTTTTTGTTTTATTATACGGGTTTTAATGACACGTTTTACGGTTACTCATACACTTTTTACACTATTCAGAAGGTGATCTGAGCTGTTCTGGGACTGGTTTCCCGGAAATAAGCTACTTCCGGGTTTTTCTTGGGGTACCCCTCCTCCCCCTGTTAGCGGATATTCAGGTTTATCCTTGTATTTCGCCGGGAGAGGGGTTTGAACCCTCGTGACTCGGAGGGAGTCACCAATTTTTCAGATTGGCGCCTTAACCTACTCAGCCATCCCGGCTTTATTAACTATCAAATATTATTGAAACAAGTTTGTGTGACTGATGTTTGGTGTTGTTTTAGACTGATGATTTGAAAATGTGGTTAGGTGACTCCCTCCGAGATTTGGCGCCTAACCTGTGGAGAATTTTCTCCGATATGCCTTAGACTGGTTGATATTTAGATGTTCTGTGAAATGAGTAGGGTCAAGCTGGATACTCTTGTTGCTGATTAGCTGGTATGCTGGTATATGTTGGGATCAAACTAGACTGTTCTGAGGTTAGTTTAATCAGTGGGAGTCTTATTTAGGATGGGGTTGCTTTCTGCTTCTTCTAGAGTTATATTATGCGTATCCTCCTCTTGGTGCTGGAAGCTTCTTGTACGCGGGTTTTGCCTCTATGAACTCTCTGATCTTTGTGGCTATCATGTAGAAGGCTTCCTCGTTTGGTTCTGTATTAAACCCCAGATAGGTCATGGTTAGTTCTCTGTCTGGGTATCCCTCCGCACATATATGGAGACTGTACTTGTATTCTGGTTGGACGGCGGATGCCCGCGGTGGACTTTGTTCTTCAATGGTATAGAACTCGTTCTCCTGTATGAAACGCCATATTGTGTCCATTTCTCGTTCAGTAAAAGTGAGATTGATGGTGACCGATGGGTCAAGTATCAGGTCTTTGGTGTAAGTACCTGCGCTGGTGTTGAGTATGTTTCTGGCACCAACACCATATTTGAACACTATCTGGAAATCATCTGGATATGAAGGTGTAAAGAATAGTGGTCTGATGCCATAATAACCTAGGATGACTACGATACCCACTGCTGCAAGTAGAAGTAGTTTCCTCCGGGGCGTCATATTCCACCATTTCTCAACCATTTTTCACTTCACTCGATTTCTTATATACACCCATAATGCGACTACAACGATGGTTATAGCTGGGACCCATATGGGGTTTGAGCATGTGCTGTCTCTCGCAAATACTGGTTCAGCTTGTGATCCAATGCCCTCTCGCGCAATATTGAATACATTTGATATTGGACCACCGAGGTCCGGTATGATTTCAATAGTTTCGTTCTCACCCAAATCATCGATACCTATTATGATAATATCCTCATAAGCCTCTTTCACGGTGAAACCGCCGTTGATGGTGGTGTTATGGTATCTGTATGTCCAAGTCCAGTTTCCTAAGGGATGGTCTTCTCGTAGTATCATCAGTTCGTGGTTAGCTGTCTGTTGGTAATAAGGTACAACCCAGCTTTCTCCTATATCGATCCACTCATCTAGTGGTCCATTTATCCAAACCGTTTCCCCATTTGGGTCAGTTATGGTGATATTAGCTCCTGTTTGAGGACTCGGTGCGTTAATATCAAACGCGATAACCTCACCTATCCTGAAGACTGTTTTACGTGGCTCTACGTTGAACACGCCCATGGTTTTTGTTATCTCAAGACTTGTGTATGCGCTGGTGCTTCTGCCTAGGAAACTGATTTTAAACCTAATATTATATGAATCTGGTTCAGCAAGTTCGCCTATTATGGCTGTGACATTGAACACTGCCTGTTTCTCACCCGATAGCTGCTGCACCGGGTTATCTATGATTATTGTTACGTTCTCAGGGGCTAGCTCTGATTTGATGGATACTGGTAGCTGCGCCTCAAGCGTCTCTGCTGCTGTTACCGTTACGTTGAAGGTTACTACGCTGCTTATGTTAGCCTTGACTTGGTCCGGGGCACTACCTCTCAACAGCATTTGAACGAGGGGGTAGTCCTCCAATGCGAGTGATAGCGCCCCGGTCTCAGCGTCAACAAGATAAGTCCCAGTAAAACCACCGTGAACCTCTGGGCTTTTCACATACCTGATAACCCAGTAGATACGTGAACCAGTCTGGTTTACGTCCGCGATATAGAGGCGTCTGATACTACCTGAGTATGCTAACTGATTAACCCAATCTAGTTTGATGATCCTTGGCTCAGCAGAAACCAGAGAATCCTCTGAAATAATCTTACCTTCTGGGTCTGCGAGATGACTGTTAGCCGTTATGTTGATGGCTTGTTCTCTTGTGATATTCAATGTGTTTGTTGGGGGTCCTACATTGGTAAAATTGTGAGATGAAATCAACGCTCCTGATTCAGCGTCTATCACCATCAATAAGCCATCTAGCACCTGTGAAGCCTCAATTATTCCCCTAGCGCCTTCAACCTCAATTAAAGAACCTGTTTTTATCCGGTTGTAGGCTCGTGCCCAATATGATGTAACAACTGAGATATTATCCACATTTTCAAGGTAAATTCCCTCCCAAGCTAGACCCTTTAGTCCAATGAGACTGTGATTGAAAATGAGGTGTCTTGCTTCACTTGCGTTTACTCTGAATAATGTTTCTTGGGTGTACCTGTTGACTGTTTTTGGGTACGCTAACCCGTAGTATGGATAATCTCCTAGACTCCATATTACACCGCCACCAACCGTGACTCCACCATAAACCATACCATTAATCGCATCAATCGTATACCCTGTTGTACAATGTGCCATGTGTCCTCGATCAACTCCAACGCCACTAACCGTGATACTCCAGTAGAGTCTGTTAGGAGCCAGATGCATAATCGGGTTACCGGGGCTCAGTTCAAGTCCCCTAGACTCTGTTCTGAGAACCACTGTGTAATTCATGCTTTTCTTGAAGGCTTCCTCTGCGATGTTTATTGCCTCTGTCTCAGTTATTTGAGGGGGGTCAACTGGGAGTAATTCACCAATGTCAAAATGATTCTTTATCCAATATATCTCTCCTGTGTCCATGTAGACTCTTACCTCAAAATATGAGCCCATAATCGGATAACCGTCTTTCATGAGCCCCCAATCCACAACCCAAAGAGGACCTTTCTGGAAATAGTTCTCATAGTAATAGAAACTGGGACTTGTTAGCATCTCGTGTCCTGAATAATATCCTGTCTCGTTTTCTAGGTAGTATAAGGCAATGGTCTCGGCGGTGTATGGTGATATTGTGCAGTTTTCTTCTCTATCCGCTAGTTCGTAGCTATTTGTTTTGATGTCGCCGTCTGGTAGTTTTTGTACCTCGTATAATGTGTTCTGGTTTTTCCATGTGTAGACCGTGATTATTTGATCCGTAACATTGTAAACGTGTTTATCCAGATATGTTGCGGTTTCTGGGACCATGATTTCTTGTTGTATTTGACGAAGTTGTCTATCCTCTATAGTCTGGGGGTCTGTTTCGTGGATATAGATGGCTGTTGCTGTGATGGCTATCAATAGTATCGCGGTTAATACTATGGTCTGGTTTATCTTACTCAAACAGCGTCACCCTCTTCACTTTGATGGGTCAACCACCCGCCCCATAAACAGTATCGCCCCCGTGTCCTTGTCCATTATCAAGTACATGAAAGGGTGATCAGCCCTAAACTTCTCACCACCGAATAAAGCACTTAGCTCTGCAACCACGCCGGTGGCTGCCGCCGCCTCGGTTCCCTCCTCGTCCACTTCGATAAACGCTTGGTGGATTACCTTGCTGACGAATAATCCCCCGTCGGGGTTTATCCCCGTCAGTTTCGCTGAGCCGGGGTCAAATACTGTAGGCATGCCCATGTCTGATAATATTTGAACCATCTCGTACTTGGTCTCGTAACCGTACTTGGGTAGATGGATCACGACGTATTGTTTACCCATGCTGTTGATCCATGACTCCATTTTCTCCATGGTGATGTTAGATTCCATCTCGGTTAGTGTCTGGTTACAGGGTAGAATCACGATCATTGAGAGGCTGCTGTTTCTATAGGGAAGCTCGATTATCTGCGCCTCCTCGTTTTTCACGTAGTTGAATTTCTTGTTGGATAGGTGCATCGTGTCCACCTGTATCGTGTTGTTTGGTGTAACATAGAATGGACGCTGCTCCGTCTCATGTTGTTTGAACTGGTAAAGCCATTGACCTTTGAAGTAGACAGCGTTTGTCAAGACCAGCCTCGTGTCCTCGCTGAATGAGTCCTTCGGGAATAGGTCTTCTATTTTGCCCTGTGTCTTGTTCTCCACCCAATCATTGATGATGAGCCGCGACGCCTCAGGCTCACCGGCAAGGTTCAACTGCCTCGCCTCCGCGCCGTAGAAACCTGTTAACCGGTTATGATATTCATCCAGAATCGGATAATCAGTCTGAACCCATAACCCGTTGGCGGTGTTTAACTCGATGCCCCTATCGTTGTTCAGTGATTCTCTGAGCTGATTATTCTCCTCCAGCCTCTGTGTGGTGTTTACGTTATAGTGGAACACCTCCTGTATTTCCTCGGCTGTGGTGCCTCCTGCGCCTTCGTAGAGCATGCTCAGGGCGGTGGATATGCTGTAGGGTGAAAAGATGAGGTTACCGCTGTTTACCTGCTTGTAGAGGTC
>JAHLLU010000040.1 GCA_020444005.1 archaeon | reverse complement strand
AGACGTTCTCCACATTTCCAGCATATCACTATACCTTCAGGTGCATCAAAGCCACATTTGGGACACGTATTTTCCTGAGCCTTCGGCTCATATATTTGAGGTTCGGGAAGAATTACCTGTGTACTCATGATTTATCTGATGGTAAAAACTATTCAAAGTATTGTGGAAGCCTATTCCATATTATTGTTCTTTTTCCTCGTTCATTAGGCGATGGAAATCCTCGGGCTCAGTAAAGTCCCTATAGACCGATGCAAACCGTACATAAGCCACATAATCCAATTCACGAAGATGAGATATGATCCTATCTCCAATCTCCTTGGTTGTAACCTCGTCTCGTCCTTCGGCAAGTATCTCTTGACGTACATTCTCAGCGATATCCTTGATTTGTTCAAGAGAGACAGGGCGTTTTTCACATGCTTTTTGGAGTCCTTTGATTATCTTGTCGGGGTTGAATCTTTCGAGACGTCCATCTTTCTTCTTGACCATTAACTCGATCTCTTCGATGTACTCGTAAGTGGTCATTCGTTTTCCACAGGCTAGACACTCCTTTCTTCTACGAACCATGTTATTTGGTGAGTCTCTTGTCTCTAGAGTTCGTAGGTTTTCAGCGCCGCAGAAAGGACATCTCATGTTCTACACCTTGTTCTGTGAGTATCAGGGTAATGTTATATAAAGTATAAATATTGTGTAAAAAGTTGGGTCAATACTAGCAATATAGAGATTATACATGTTTTTTCTACATCATTTTACGGCATTGAATGTGAAAAACACCTATATACAAATCATTAAACCAAGAGAAACCCCTGATTCCCTTGTCGAGACTCCTAGTGAGGAGAGAATATGGATGGGTAATCTAGTTTATTGGTCCAGATTCTTTATACATATTTTTGATGGGTATTTGTTCGGCTGAACAAAATGCAGGTTGGACAAATCGCAATCGAGAAAGACTCTAAGAAAAAGAGCGAATTAATGGATGATGAACTGGATCTTCTACCCATCTTCACAAAAACCACAAATAGAACTCGTATCCCAAGCGAGACCCTTGAACACATTGACGCACTGAAGAACATCGATCAAGCACTAAGCAGATTCAAACTCAACAAAAACGAGGTAAGAGTCTATCTATACCTAGCGCGATTCGGAGCACATAAGGCTCAGAGTATCGCAGAGGCACTAGGTGTCCACAGAACAGAAGCATACAAGATCCTAAGAAGACTCGAAGAACAGGGCCTCATCACACGGGTTATGGAACGTCCTATGAAATTCCTTGCGGTACCATTTGCGACTGTGCTTGACAACCTCATCGAGGAACGCCGACAGAAAGTATACCAGATGGAGCAGCATAAAGCAGAGCTTCTGAAAATGTGGGCTAGTCTCCCAGAGCCAGAGTCAGTAAATAAACGTAAAGAGACATTTCAAGTACTTGAGGGAAAAAAGCATATCAGCGTACGTCTCTCAGAGCTTCTTGAGAACGCTGAAAGCGAGTTCCATATGATCATCAGCGATGAGAACCTCATCTGGCTCTACAATACGCCTTTCCTGGATAATGTGCAAGACAAGTCAGAAGAGAAAGGAATAACCACCAGACTCATGACCAACTACAGCCCTACAAGCAGCTACGTGCTTGAGGAGATGGAGATCGGTGAAGGCGACTTTGCTTACTTGAAGAAGGAAAAGATACCGGGGTTCTTCATGAATGATAAGGGTGAGATGATACTCTTCATGGGAAATGACCAGAACAATGTAACAGGCATGTGGACTAACTACGAGACCCTGGTCGAGAGCTATAGAATCCTGTTCAGTCTTCTCTGGAAAAAGAAGTGATCTATCCCAGTATCAAGGTAAAGTTCCAGACTGATACACCCAGTTTTAACAACCCAGCAAACAAAGGCAGCCAGAATAATTGTTTTGGTATCTTTTCATCAGTAATCCGATTTACTAGGAAAGGAACCGTGAAACAGATGAACACTAGGATGAAATCGGTTTGAATCCATGAACCCGTGCTCATTAATGTCTGGGCTATACGATTTCCCTCAACTAATCCAAGGGATAACCCAAGTCTTGTTGAGAACCAGTCACCTAGTGCCCCAATTAATAATGCATAGAATGCCTTATTTTGGAGGTTATTTTCCGGTCTCAACATATAGAGCGATAATATAGATCAAGACTCTATAATTTAAAGTAGATCAGTATTAAGTAACTAAAATATTGATGACTATAAATGATTACTCTATACGCCAGTAGAAAACTATATCTGATGTAGGATTATTAGAAAGATGAATCTCAAAACTATCAGAATCCACAGACTCAACCCAGAACTCCGTATTCAATTCACTGCCCGGCGTTACCTGAACGATCTTGGGCATCCTATCCAAGAGATGCGAAACAACTACACTCCTTGTACCACTAGAGATAGTAGTTGACCCAAGATCATACTCCTTTGTAAATGAACAATGAGCTTGAATACCAACGGGTGTAATCATAGTCAAGTAATCAAAACTAGATGCAACAACATCGAGGCTAACCTCAATCTCAAGTGTTTCCTCCGGGTCCCATCCTCCGCATAGATCACCTGTAAGGTCTATTGGATTTATGAGATCCTGTTGCTCGTTTCTGAAGTACACGTTGTTTATTTTCCAATAGTCATCCGCTGTGCTTGTTTGATCAAAGATTATCCACTCAGTCTGGTCTTTTGTACCATCATTATAGGATAAGATCATGTCAATAGTGCTGAACTCATTTAGCATGATGCTTGTACTACCGATATTGGTTATATTGATGTGAATTGTTGATGAATCAACCTCGTCCCATGCTCCAAACTCGATTCGCTCACTGAGAACAAGATCAGTTTGATCAGCTTGATTCGTTATCGCTTGAGATAATGTCCCAAAACTGGAGACTGTTGACATTATCAGTATAGAGACACCTGCCACAAACATTATCGCCGTAAAGGCTGTTGCGATGACAGTTGACTGGCCCATATCAATCTCCTATCGTGAATATTACTTCATCCTTGATCCCGTTATGAGTGATAAACGAGAAATAGTAGTCACCTTTACTGAAAGCAGAGGCGGCTGTAACAGTTATTTCAATAGTCTCGCTTCCCTGCCAGTTATTATCTGATCCACCTAAGATCGTGAACTTCCAGCCTGCACCTGATTCACTGTATACCTGATAGTCAAAGTTTCCGAATTCTCCGAAGAGTACGTCACCTTCCTTGATGTTCGCTGAAGGTATTATGCTTGTACCGGTGTTTTTTATCCAAACTTTAACCGTTGTATCAGAGGTGTTAACAGCTTTTAGTACGACGACCTCGGTCTCCATTTTATCGCTCAACTTCTCACTCATCGCGATAGAGCCTTGCTGAAGGCCTCCAATGCTGGATAAAAATACTTGACTTATGGTCGCAGCTGCGATTACAACTGCAACTAGTATTATCCCATCTGAAACTACTGACTGTGCCATGGCTAGCACAAGAACCATTTTTGTATTTAGATAGATTATGAAGAGAAATTATGTAACACTGACACCCTAGTTCTGAGCAGCCGGAGCGGTACGGGTTTTCAACTCCTGAACTATACCTTCAAGCTCGGATAAAGTCTGAATTACCTCACTTTCAGCGAGAATCCGGTCCATCTCCGTCTCTTCCTCAAGCTGGTCAAAGATGTTCTTCAGTTCTCCTTCCGCGATTAAAGGCTCAATCTCACCCGTATCAGCTACCTTAATCTTGGTAGTCTTATACTTCGCAAGAGCATCATCATCTGGTTTCTCTTCCTCAAACTCGTCTTCAAGGAGCTTATCAAACATTATTTCATCATCAAGCTCTTCTAGTAACTCCTCATCTTCAATCGTATCTTTAACAGGGTTCTCTTCAATGACGGGAAGATCAATAATAGGTTGAACAGTTTTTTGTTGAGATCTGTTAGGAACCAATAAACTTGACAAATCAAGTAGTCCTTTCATCTTTAATTTTACTTGGAAGAACTCATTGATCACAATAACCATGCTAAAAGCCGTGAAAAAGTATGACGCGGCTAGACAAATCTCTACACCAGTGAACTGCAAACCATTCGATAGATCAACAGACTCAGAAATCACGTAAAGTTGTGAGATCAAAGTCAGACTCATTAATAGGGTAGCTACAAGCAGTAGCCGTCCGGGTTCAAAGTTTCTTTTTAACATCTCTGACATCTTTTTCACCTATATCATTGCTACTCCCGCAAGGTATCCTTCAACCGCCTTGCTGATTATCAGATAGATCGCTCCACCCATGGTCAACTGCATACCCATATAGTAAAGCACCGTAAACCTGCTATCACCTTCCATGTTGTAAATACTGAACACATTGTTCAATGAGAATAAACCCAACGCGAACACGAAGAACAGCCTCATGAACTCTACATCCGGTACACTGAAGAAGTCAAGCATAGTTGCCATCTCACCGATAAAACCAATTAGTGAGGCAAAGAAGCCATCAATAACAGAAAATAAGGCAGCTGCAACCACGTAAATAGGGACAGCTAATCCGACGTGATATCCTACTGCATTGTATCTTTGGTCACGAATTGTTGTATAGAGATGGTAGTAATTCTCGATATCCTTGTAGGCTATGCCTAGGTCTCCACCAGTGTAGATTGTATCAGTCATGATGGTATTGATCCGTCTTATCAATAGGCTATCAATCTCGGTCTCAAAGCTCCACCAAGCGACACGAGGCTCAACCCGCATCCTTAGTTTATTGTTTAGACTCTTGATAACAGCGTTTAGGCTACCGAAGTCGGTCTCCACCGCACTGTCCATGATCTGGAGTAATGGGATGTTAGCTGAAAGGTTGGATGCCATGTACCGGAAGAAAGTAGGATAATCGCTCTCCATTGCCTTCACCTTTCCGACATATTGTTTGCCGATGAGTCCAGCCATGAAGAAAACGATACCAATTAGCACAAAGTGCATGAAGTAGTTATCAAATGGGATAGTCAGTATCCCAGCTGCAACTATAATTGCCATCATTGACGCGTATTCTGCTCTTTTTCGTGCTGCTGGTTTCTCTTTCTGGTCCTGTATTAGCAGGTTATCTGGTTTGGATGACTGGAATATTAGCCACGAGATAATGTACAATATGAAGCTGACTATTATCACAATCAGGATAGCGATTATGATCATGGTCTTCGCGTCATAGAATATGCTGCTAATAAGCATCGTTGTCGTCATGAACAAGGTTATGCTAATCATAGGCAGATACGCGTCACTCAGGGTCTTCAACCGCCCCATTGCTTGCTGACGCTTTGAGGCATAATCAGCCATATAGTTATCATAATACTTGTCAACAAACTGGTTGACAGGTTCACCAGAAGCTATGCTCTGGCTAAACTTGAAAAGGAAATCACTAAACTCCTTGGTAGGAGCTTCTCCACTCATGATCTCTGCTGCTTTCGCTTGTGGATACCTCCACTGGGTCATCAATACGAGGATTCTTGTCAGGTATGGCTCGATAAACTTGAATATCTCCTTCTCAGTCGTGACCTGAAGCATTAAGATACGGGAGATTGTACCAGAGGTGATGGACTTGAGATACAGCATAAAGAACGGGAACTCGAACTCAATCTTGTCACCGCTGCTCATGCTCTCCAAGAACTTCGGCTTCTTAATCTTCTTCTTCAACTGCTCCAACTAGTCCACCTTCTTCCCTAGCTTGATAGCTATCTCTTTCTCGATCTCGAAACCTAGCTTCATCATCGCATCGTTTTTGAACTTCTTATGCGCCTGTTCATATCCAACACCCTGAACCCATAGGAGGTTTTCAAGAACATCATCATACTCTAGAATGTCCAGGGCAACCATATACTCCAAAATCTCGGCACGCATGTACAGCTCATCATATATCTTCCGCACATCAGCACCAGTATAACCCTTCATTACCGCGATCTTCTGATCTAATAAAAAGCTAGTACCGAGTCCTCTGAAGACGATCTCGTCTGTGGACGGTTCAAAGCTGAATACTTCTACGAAGTTGTATGCTTGGTCCGCTGGTTCATAGCCAAGAATCTCGTTGATGGTCAATACACGCCGCTTATACCTGCCTGTCTCGGGGTCGTGGACAGCGCTCTGGAAGAAAGCAGCGTTAAGGTTATCAATGTGAGTCTTAGGCACGTTAATCGGGAAGTTTGTAAGCCTCTGAACAAGCTTACCAACAGTAGCAGCGTGGAAAGTGGCGATACTTGGGTGTCCAGTCTGCATAGCCTGGAAGGCGATGTTACCCTCAGCACCTCTGACCTCACCGACGATGATGTAGGTAGGACGCTGACGAAGAGCTGCTTTAAGCAATGCGAACATTGTGACGCCTTCCTCACTTCCGCTGTTTGCGGTGTCTCTGACGACTTCTCTGATCCAGTTCTTGTGGGGTACGTGTACCTCTGGAACCTCTTCGATGCTGACGATCTTATAGTCTCGTGGCATGAAACACATCAAAGCTGAGAGGCTAGTGGTTTTTCCGGATGCAGTCTCTCCACATATCCAGATGCTCATCTTGTTTTCAAGAAGAATCCAGATATATGCTGCAGCAAGGCTGCTCATGGTACCCCATTTGATTATTTGGTTGATGCTAATGGGGTTCACCGCAAACTTACGGATAGTAAAGTTGCTTCCACGAGTTGATACGTCCTCACCGAAAACTAGGTTCAACCTTGAACCATCCGGCATCTTGGCGTCAACAATAGGCTCACGATGGCTTGCGGGTTTCCCAACGATCTCGCTGAGCTTTAATATAGATGTCTCTAATGAATGGCTCAAGAATGCTTGACCCAACTTTTTCGCAGTAGACCTCATATTTGAGCATCTCGTAGCTCAAAGGATCAAGGATCAAGTCATCCATGTCTCGTTTCTTGAACCTTGAAAGCAGTCCATTTCCTTCTTCTGGTTCTTCTGGGTTGATGTTTTTGAGCTTGTAGCCTTTCTGGACTTTAACGAAGCTGTCGAGTATTTCGTTGAGGTATCCTGTTTTTTCTTCGGGGGTCTTGAACATCAGGGTCTCATCGATGTTTAACGCGATACGTTTCTCGACCTCGCCTAGAATCCAGTCGCGGTGATAGATTAAACGTGGCTCAATAGGCTGATAGAGTATATCCTTGTTCTTACCATGAACATGCAGATGTATGAAAACCGGGTCTCCAATAGGGTAGATCACATTAGGCCCATCTGAAGCGGACATATCACGACTAAGACTATGAACAAGGGTAGGTAACGGCTCATCATTCTTGAATATATGAGCCATATAGTAACGGAAATACGGGTTCTTCTTGACCCGTTTCTCCCAAAGTTCATCGTATCCGTCTAATCTGGCGATACGCCCCGCAACACTTGTATCTGGCTTGTTATTGTAGCCCGCAAAGCTCTGTTCAATAGTATTAAATGACTCCAAGTATTGACCCCGCGATGATCTATGCCTCTATTCACCGAAACATCCCGGTTTTTCATTTATAGTGATTATAGAATAGTGAACTAGGAGAACAACACAGGGAAAACTAGCCCTTTGTCGAGCTAAATGGCAGTATCTTGATGCCATATGCTGGTGAGACCTCAAAGCTGATTGTCTCGCTTACGTTTCTTGTGGCTCCTTTGAGCTTTGCAACATTGATGGTTAGTGCAGTTCGGTCTCGGAATGACTTGATCTCCAAGATTAAGTGACCGTCACAGAAGGTTCGTAACCGTACCAATAACTCCTGATTTATGGCGTATGGGTGCATGCTCATTACAAAGGTCTGTCCCATCTGGTCTACAATATATCTGCATGTGCTGAAGAACTCCATAACATCATTATCACTTGCATGGGTAAGCAAATGGGTTAATGAGTCAATGATTACTATGTCGTAGTTACTTCCACGTTGTTTGATGAAGTTTGTTAAAGCGATTAAGTAATATTTGCTGACTTCCTCGGTCCAGTTCATATTCATGGTATTCATTGTTGTGACCTTGAACCGCCCCGTCAGATAGTGGTCGATGATATTCCAGTTAAGGCGCTCCATATTGTTGACTAAGCCTTTAGCGGTATCCTCTGTGGTGATATAGAGTACTTTCTTTTTTGCTACTAGAGCCCCGTATGCGATTTGCTGAATTATTATTGTCTTTCCTGAGTCATTTGCACCCTCAACTAGGGTTAAGCTGGGTAATGGTAGTCCACCCATCTTCCTGTCAAGCTCAGGGTTATTCAGCTTGAGAATATTATCGTCTTCACCAAAATTGCTCATAACTAGCTCCTGTTACCTTGATTCTCTTGGGCTCTGGATACTAGAGCCAGTAACAGGAACAGGTGAGTAGACTCTCCCCACTCGGATACTGGCTTATCCAGATTCCTCAACAGTGAGGTGATTAGCAGTTTATCCTCCACATCGCCTCCAAGTACAGCTTCATTTTTTTTGCGCTGTTTTTTATTGGAGGACAACTTGTCCATAATATCGCGGACTACTTTTGGGGAAGCCCATTCTTTGTACATTCCCTCAAGAAGAACTTCTTCGGAACCTTTCTCACCGAGCCGGATCAGGAGATAATCCGCGATAAGACTTACATAAGCCTGATAATAATCTCCTGATTCCTCGAAATCATCAGTGAACCCTCTGATTTGAGGCTTGGAACTTGGTTTATTCTGTAACCTGATGACTTTTACTAAATCATTGACAGTGCCAACCAGTTGATTCACAGAGTTCTCGGTTTGAGCTATTCGCTCTTCCAAGTACAAGGAATTTGATGGCACAACTTGAGGTGACTGAACTTGACTAGCAACAACTGGACTTTGCCCAGCAACGACTGGCCCTTGCCCATCACTACCACCCATTGTCTGACCTCCACTAACAGGTTGAGACGCTGATGAAGCCATTGATGGTTCTTGAATAGAAGGCGTGACACTCTTAACCACAGGAGATTCCCGAGTTTCAGATATCATGCTTGAAGCATTATATCCTGGCATTGGCTGTGCTGCTGCAACACCTTCGACTTTAACAAGGTTTTGATTATTTTCGTCTTCTTCGCCATCAGCCATTCTTTTCTTGGCTTCTTCACGTTTCTGTTTATTGACCTCATCTTCAACGGATTCTACTGCAACATTAACCAACTTATCCACACCCATGTCTCTGAGCATGTTGAATGGGTTGTCCATATCCTGCATTAGACTACGAACATCTAGGAGCGTTGACTTCATGGCCTCTGTCATTGCCCGCATCTCTTGGTCCGTCTTGTCCATACGGTTCTTTAACTCTACCATATCTGCGGAATTATCATTGTCAAGACCTAGTTCCATGTCTAAGTCACCCATATTCTCTAACTCGGTCACTAATTCCGATCCAGAGTCCTTATTCTCGGCCATTCGCTTTCACTCTTCATTTGGTTAAAAAAGGATTATAGAACAAGAATCGACGACCTTTTCCTGAAACGGGGGTTATTACTTGCCTGTTTCTCACTGTTTTTCACCGATTCTAAGTTTGAATATAAAAAGGGGAAGGAGATGGGACACTCACTCAAGTGTCATTATTGTTGTGTAGACCGCTGGTAGTTGGCGCTCGATGGTCAGTACTGCACCCGCAGATGGTCGTAGCTCAATCCGGAACTCTTCATATGGGTGAGTGTAAGCATTTTGTAAGGATACATCTGGTTCCATTGTAGAGTTAGTTAGCTGACTGAAGTCAATAGTTACTTTGAACTTTTCACCTGTCTCACATAGACTGTCTCCGTCACTATTGACCCCCTGAATTGTCATGATGGTGGTGTTTACGTCGTAGAGCTCTGCGTGAGTTCTTGGGTTTGTATAAGTAGCTACTAGTTTACTATCGTCAAGATCGATTGGCTCATGACCCTGGCTGAGCTTAATATAGAAAGTCAGCTTTGTTAGATCGATGTCTGCCTGATCTCCACCGGTACTGCCGAATTGTCCGATGACTCCGCTGTCAACAAGTAATGCGCTGCTTGCTTCGCTCATTCCGCTGCTGATTACTGACTGTGCCTTCTCGGCTGTCAGGAATCCCATGTTGAGAACTACGAATGCAAATGCTGCAGCTGTGATTACGAATGCGACCAATATGATCGCTGTTTCTAAGCCAGTCATTCCGCGACGATTTCCCAGCAATTTGTGATTTCTCATTTTATTATCTCCAATATTGATTGGCGGTTTGCCAACCTGAAATCCCTGAAATATTCTATTAAGAAAATGTATGTAGGCTAACTCTACACAATTTATTGGTATTGTATAGTAAATCAGGTTATAATGCAAAATATGAATGATTTCTCAATGAAAAACGGAAAATGCACTATTATTTAGTAAATTAAGAATAAAAAAAACATATCTAATCATAATAGATAAATATTGATAAAACTCAATTTGTTAATATTGAGGTTAAGGTTTTGAGTTCAAGAAGGTCAAGATTTGAGATATATGTTGATATCTTGACTGAGATAATGAATGGAGCAAAGAAACCAACTAAAATAATGTATGCAGCTAACCTATCTTACCAACCTCTCAAACTTATTCTACAGAGTCTTTTGGATCAAGGTTTAATCGAGGAAGAGGATGGAAAAATCAAGGATAAAAGAACTAAAGTAAAATATTGTCTTACCCAAAAAGGATTGAACGTGGTAAGATATTACAGCAAGGCTAAGGATCTGGTAGAGGTTTCTAATCCGAAAGACCTTGACTAACCCTCAATGTTTCCTGAGACGATAAAGTCTCTGTGTACGCCGAGTTCGCGTGAGAGCCAGTTCTTTGTGTAGAGTACGTCTAACTGATACTGAATTGTGTGCTTCTCACCCTTGTTTTTAATCTTCTTGGCACGGAGTTCGAGACCAATGCTTAATTGTCCATTGAGCAATGAGAAACTATTTTCGAGGTTTTTACCCATATTTGGCCCCGATAAGACGAGATTGTTTTCACCTTC
>JAHLLU010000039.1 GCA_020444005.1 archaeon | reverse complement strand
CGAGTACTGGTGAATAGAACATGTACCTTATCATAAACTGTCCAACATGCACCAAGATCATAATGGCAAACACAGCCAATCGTACAAAGACATGCCCCCACTGCGGCGCAAAGGTACCAATCTACGGCGCCAAGATACTCGCAAGAACAGAAGACGTACAAGAAGCCACAGCCATCATACAACACCTAAAACAACGAGAAAATAAGGACCCTAGCCCAGTTACCTTCAAGAAATTCAAGGCATAAAAACCCAGAAAAGTTTCTGATTTTTATATGGGGACCGCATGTTAGTAGGGCAGAGGAAACTAATTTGGCGGCCGTAACTGGAAGAAAATTCTTTGAAGAACTAGGACAACTCGTCGGAAAACCAGTGGTAGTCGAGGACGCTGCAGGTAAGAACTATGAAGGTACCCTTCTGGGGTATGATTCACAGAGCATGAGCGTCGCCCTTGGAAACGTAAAAGGTACACAGGGCACACTATACCATAGGCTATTCATAACCGGAAACAACATCGCGAGAATCATGGCCACTGACACCCCATTCAACCTTGACGGACTAAAAGAGAGACTTGACCGAGTATTCCCCAATATGGTTCAAACATTCCCAGAGGCGGGAGTACTTGTAGTAATGAACAAGATCAGGGTAAACGAGACCGGTGTCATCGAGGGAACGGGCCCCGCGGCAAGCAGGGTTCAGGACATCTATAATAGATTCATCCAAGAAACCTCATAACCCTTTTTTATCGAATTAAATGGTTTTTATGAAAAATATCTGATAAAAATAGGTTTTTTTCTTGTTTTTTTACTGGAAAAAATATTTTTTCCATTAAATTATTTACCGAACATATATAAGTGGTGAATGGTATATACTAGTGTAATCTTTCTAAACGGAGTTTTTACTAGAAAATGGAAATTGAGTACGAATCTGATTGGATGAGCCCCACAGTCGAGCTCTTGAAGTGTCTCGGAGAGATCAATAAACCCGAGATTAACGAAGAGATGGGCTCTATCGACTATGTCATCAATGAAGGAGATAAGAAGAAACTGATAAGAGCGATGGTTGATGAAAACCAGAACTCAGCACCCGCATACGTGGACACCATAAGAGCAACTATAATTGAACTTGAAGAAGAAAAATACGATGAAGCACTGATATTGTCAAAAAGGATCACTGACTCAGCCCACGATATAGTCACCCAGCAAGATAATCTTGATGTAATAACCCCGAAAATGAAGCACATTTTCAGCCTAGTTGAAGTACTATCAGCCATACAGAAAAAGACACGAGACCTCTGCGTAATCAAATGCGGCAAAGCACCAGAGACCAGAGAAGACTGTCAAGGCAAGAAGGGAAGAACCTACACATGCGATATCCGGAGGATAAGCGATGATGCAACATTCCACGCCACAATGAAGTGGAAGGATGTGCTCTTCGAGGATTTCTATAACCTCTGCGCTATCGAGAAAGAGTTGGAGGTGAAATAAGATACCAACACACGGATCACTTACAAAAGCAGGAAAAGTACGAGCACAGACACCCAAGGTAGACTCTACAACAGATAATACCTCACGAGGCCCACTACGAAAGAACAAGAGCCTGTATATTAAACGGGTTGTCGCTCAGAGCGATTCCCGTTATAATAGTAGGAGAAGAAGACGATAGAGATGTCTACTAGCGCACAGGGGCAAACTGATATCAAACACAGTTGCCCAGAATGCGGCTCAACCCATATTGTTATTGATAACAAGGTGGGTGAAAGAGTCTGCAGTCAATGCGGATACGTTCTAGGTGATATCTTCATGGATAGGACACCTGAATGGAGAGCGTTTAACGCTCAGGAGAGAGACGACCGTAGTAGAGTTGGTTTACCAACCAGTCTAGCAGTATCAGACAAAGGACTGCATACTACATTTGGTAACATCTACAGGGACACCAAAGGCAAGGTTACCACTGAAAGAAAATGGCAACTTCTCAGATTATCCAAGTGGCAGAGAAGAGTCTCAGGGGACTCCAACCAGAGGAACCTGAACAAAGCCATGAGTATATTGGCGAGACTAGTCAGCCATCTGAATATCAGCAGACAGGTTCAGGAACAGGCAGCCCTCATCTATAGGAAGGCTCTACAGAAGGAGCTTGTTAAGGGAAGAAGCATTGAGAACGTTATGTCTGCAAGCCTTTATGCGGCTTGTAGGATGACCAAGACTCAGAGGACACTGAGGGAGATCGCGGAGTATATTTCTGGAGACAAGATGGAGATAGCGCGAACATACAGGCTCATCTACAACGAGCTTGACTTGAGTGTGCCAAGACCCAATGCAAGAAACAGGATACCCAAAATCGCATCAAGGGCGAAAATCCCCCAGAACATACAGTTACGAGCCTCAGAGCTACTGAAGAAAGCAGAGAAAGAAAGAATCACTGCAGGTAAAGACCCTAATGGGTTGGCTGCGGCGGCTTTGTATATTGCGTGTATTCAGGAGGAGCAGAAGTTTACTCAGAAGGATATTGCGTTTGCCGCTGGTGTGACTGAGGTCACTATTCGTAATCGTTACAAGGGAATTGTTGAGAGTTTGGATATCACTCTCTAACCCTGTTTTTAATATGGATAAGGAAAAAACTGAATGTTTATAACATACGTTTTTCGTTATAGGCGCAACCCATTGTCAAGAGGACAATATAATAATCAACAAATAAGGAGTGACAAGAACTGAAAGGCACGATAAGGAAATGGATATACGACCAAGGATTTGGATTTATCAAGACTAATGAAAGCAAGAAAGATATTTTCTGCCACAGTCGAGACGTACGCAACTGCTACGATCTTGATAGAGGCGACATAGTCGAGTTTGAGCTTGAGAAAACCGATAAGGGTCCAAGAGCCATTAATGTTAAAATAGTCTATAACTAGTTTTTTTAGACCAAATTATATACCGCGTCTTGTATTTGATGCTCTATGTCGTTTGAGCTGAGGGACCGAGACCTCCTAGGCAGGATTGGACGCATCACAGTCAAAGGCAAGACACTGGAGACACCGGCATTTATGCCAGTGGTAAACCCACTCATCGAGACAATATTGCCAAACCGCCTCAGGAAAGAGTTCGGTTGCGATATTCTAATCACCAACAGCTACATCATCAGAAACCACTTCCAAGACGTACCAGACCTTGAGCTACACAAGCTCCTAGACTATGATGGAGTAGTGATGACTGATAGCGGGGCATACCAGATTCTTGTGTATGGCGAGGTGGAAGTAACTCAGCCCGAGATAATCGATTGGCAGAAAAAGATAGGTAGCGACATTAGTGTCATACTGGACATCCCTACAGGATGGGACGTTCCAAGAGAAACAGTGGAATACACTGTTGAAGAGACCCTCAAACGAGCCGAAGCAGCCCTGCCACTTATCGAGGATACACCAAACCTCTGGGTTGGACCTATACAGGGAGGAAAACACTTAGATCTAGTCGCTAAATCAGCGAAAAAGATAGGTGAGATGCCTTTTGATGTTCATGCGCTTGGTAGCCCTACTGAGGTTATGGAGCGGTACATGTACCCGGTTCTAGTAGATATGGCAATGACCGCGAAACTCAACGCACCAATCGAGCGCCCCATTCACCTATTCGGTGCTGGACACCCAAACATATTCGCCATGAGCGTAGCAATGGGATATGATCTCTTTGACTCAGCCGCGTACGCGTTATTCGCAAAGGATGAACGCTACCTGACCAACAGAGGCACATACCTCTTCAAAGACCTCCAATACCTACCATGCGGTTGTCCAATATGCCGAAACAGGAGCCCAGAAGACCTGCGAGACATGCCACATCATGAGCGTCAACGGCTTATCGCAGAACATAATCTTCATGTGACTATGGCGGAGATGCAGACTGTTAAACAAGCTATCTATGAGGGAAGCCTCTGGGATCTTGTTGAGACACGAGCCAAGGGCCATGCTGAGATGACTTCAGCTTTGAAGACCCTCAGCAAGTACAGCAAGTATCTTGAGGAGGGAAGCCCCGGATTCAAAGGCAAAGGCATCTTCTACTATGATTATCACAGTCTAGCGAAGCCAGAGGTCATCAGATATCAGCGGAAACTACTGGAAAACTACCGGAAACCAGCAAACAAAGACACCAGAATACTACTAACCACACCAAACAGAAAACCATACAGCAGAAACCAAGGCTTCAAGAAACTCAAGAAAGAGCTCAAGGAATACAGTGACAGCGTAGAATACTGTTTCATAGCGGCACCATATGGATTAATACCAGAGAACCTAGCCGAAACATACCCCACAAGCCAGTACCAGATAGCAGAACCACTAGACTACGAGACCATACAACATACGGTAGGCAACATCATCGAGTATCTTGAGAAACACCCGGCAAAAACCCTTATCGCGTACAGGGATACACCGCTGGATCAGGAGTTGATCAAACAACTGGGTGGAAAATACCCTGCCGTGTTGATCAATGAGATCGATAATGAGGCAAAAGAGGCTATATTGAAACAATTAAACACCATATGATCTACGGGTTTTTCGATTAACTATAGGTAACATATAAAAAGGGCATTTACTTTAAGAGCCCAGTCCCCCTAGGGGTTTCAGCGAGAGTTGTACACCAGGGAAAGGATGGAAAAACCGCCCCAAGCAGGGGCATACACGGTTTTTCGACTAGGTTACAGAATACAATGGTAAAACTAAGTTTCATGGGAGGCACCCACCAAGTAGGTGGTAATGCCATCCTCGTTAACAGTAATCAAGGAAAACTACTCCTAGAGTATGGAGTAAAGCCTGGTACACCACCAGAGTTTCCCGGACATATAAGAGCAAAAGACATAGACGGTATCGTTATCGGTCACGCACATCTTGATCACAGCGGCGGCGTACCACTCTTTTATTTGAGTGAGAAAAAGCCATACTTCGCGACACGAACTACAAGCGAGTTAATCAAGATTCTAATCAAGGACATGATAAAGCTCAACAGCTACTATCTGCCCTTTGAGTACCTTGAATTGGAGAAGATGCAGCAGCAACGAAACGACTTGAACTATGGTCAAAAAGTCAAGCTCAAGGACATCAATTTCCAGTTACAGGACGCGGGTCACATTCCCGGTAGCGCGATGGTTGATATGGAGATCAACGGCAAGAAGATACTCTATACGAGTGACTTCAACACTACCACCACAAGGATATGCAACAACGCAAAGATACCACGCAAAAAGTACGACGCGGTAATCATCGAGTCAACTTATGCTCTACACGAGCACCCTGAGCGAAAACAGCTTGAGAAAGACTTTGTAAACGAGATAAAGTCCACAGTTAATCAAGGTGGAAAAGTCTTGATCCCAGCCTTCGCGGTTGGTAGAAGCCACGAGATGCTCAGCGTTCTTCACGCACACAAGTTCGACGGATATGTATTGCTTGATGGTATGGCTAGAGCGGTCAACAAGATAATGTTAGACTACCCTGAGTCAGTGAAAACACCAAAAACCTACGCAAACGCGGTGAGGAATGTACACGAGATCAGGGGCTGGAGAGACAGAAGACAAGCAGTACGCAAAGCAGATGTGATTGTCGCTCCAAGCGGAATGCTTCAGGGAGGCACAGTCATGTTCTACATGGAGAAACTGGCAACCAACCCACAGAACAGCGTCTACATCGTCAGCTTCCAAGTACCCGGTACAAACGGAGCCAAACTACTAGAGACAGGCATGTTCCCAATCAAAGACAGGGACACAAAAGTCACAGCAAAGGTAAAGCACTTTGACTTTAGCAGCCACAGTGGTAAAACACCACTCCAAAAGTTCCTGAAAGGACTCAAGGGCAAGCCTGATATCTACGTGGTTCACGGCGAAGAGGAATCATGTGATTTCCTAGCAGAGTGGGTTCGAGATGAGCTTGACCTGAATGGTATCGCACCTAACATGGGTGACGAGTTCACAGTCTAGGCTTCTAACAAATCTTTTTTCCTTTTTATTCTCATCTTCTAGACTATTTATGCAAAATAGAAGTGAAAACCCCAGAAATAGTGCACCATCAGATATTTAGTTGAGGGATACAGCGCAAAAGCTAACCCATAATAACGGTTCAAGAGCCTGAACCCGGAGAGGTTAAGCGAAACCATTAAAACCAACCTTACTTTTGTATGTGGACGCGTGAAAACAATGCCAGTCGAGATAAAAGACAAGGAAAAATTCATTGAATTATCAGAGAAAGCCACAGAATGCAGGGTCAAGAAAAACAGCGACAGTACAAAGCTAAAGATCAGGACAGGCAAATACCTGTACACCATAAAGCTCGACCCCTCAGAAGCAGATGAGGTAGTTGGTAAGCTAGGCTGCCCAACTGTCGAGATCGAATAAATTATTTATTGACTATTAGTATTTTAAAAAAGATAGAAATTGTAGAAAATATTTCTACTTTTTCTCTAGGTAGGCGATGTTGTTTACAACTGAGACTTCTACTTTGTCTTGTAGGTCTCTTGCATCAATTCTTTTCTTTAATTGTGTTCTGAGGTAGTTGGCGTCTTTCTCTGGCACTTCCACCTTTACTAGCTCGTGTTCACTTTTCATGAATGAATCGATGATTGGGTCATACTTGCTGCCTTTTCTATATTTTCTTGAAGGCTTTTTGCTGACTGGTTTTAAGTCGAATTTAACGTCACTCATATTATGCGCCTAATATTCTTTCATGTTATTTCAGTTATATAAGTTATTCTCGTAATTTTTTCTACAATGATAGTTACTCTCAAGTTGATAGAATAACTCTCACAAACAAAAAACAATAATCCTGTTTACACAGAAAAACACATTATAATATAGAAAAATAGGAGAATTAAAGGCAAACTCGTTTAATGAGTTCCTTGTACGTCGCAACACCTTGCTCTATTTGCTCCAAGCTAATATATTCATCAGGAGTATGCGCCTGATCTATACTGCCGGGACCACAGATCACAGTGGGAATCCCAGCCTTTGTGTAGCTTACTGCCTCAGTATAATATGGAGCACCAACAGGTTCACTGCCAAGTATATCCTTGAGAATCTTCACAACTGGTGAATCAAGTGGTACATCTAATGGTATAGAGGCTCTGTGATCAATTATTTCTGCATTGAAATCTGGGTCTTTTTCCGATAGCTTCTTAATGATATCGATTAACCACTTTTTTGATGTCTCAGGTGCTTCGTGACCCGGTATGAACCGGAAGTTCAAGGCTAACTGTGACTGATCAGGGATAATATTCTCTTTGAAGCCACCGTTTATGATTGTACACTCGACAGTAGTTGGACCAAGCAGAGGATGTTGCTTCTGGTTCAACATCTTCTGTAAACCTCTTAGCTCCAGTAAGAAGTCAGCTGATTTCTGGATCGCGTTTATACCAAGTTCTGGTCTACTACTGTGAGCAGCCTTACCATGAATCATAACATGGGCTCCCCCAGCTCCTTTGTGAGCGGGTATTATTTCCATCATGCTGGGTTCACCGATAACACCAAAACTTGCATCCTTGGGTGTGACTAGTTTATCACTTATTACGCGATCAACAAACCAGCCACCGGTATCCTCACCTGCGGTAAAAGCCAATGTTAATTGTTTCTTGAAATCATGGTCAAGAAGCTCCTCAGCTGCCTGAATCATACAAGCATCTGGACCCTTCATGTCACAGGAACCTCTACCATACAGGAAATCATCTTTCACAACTGGCTCAAAGGGTCCTGATATCTTCCATAAATCGGGGTCACCAGCTAAAACTACATCAATGTGCCCGGATAATACTAAACCGGGTCCTTTACCTACACCATACTTTGCTACTATGTTTGCTCTACCCGGTTCGACAACCTGTAACTGGGTCTCAAAACCAAGATCATCCAGATAAGCCTTAATCCACTCGGCGCAGGGCTGCTCTTGCGTGGGAGGACCGCTTGTATCAAATTTAATTAATTCCTTCGCGATTTCAACGGCTTTCAAATCGATTCAAACAGGAAAACACCCCGATACTATTTAGCGTTAATGAGAAATGTTGGTGCTCCCGCCGGGATTCGAACCCGGGTTCTCCAACTCGAAAGGCTGGAATGCTTGTCCGGACTACACCACAGGAGCACGTACCATCTTTAACCCAAGTGCCTGTTTATAATTGTTTTTCAAGGCGGGGTAGTTTTTATATCTAGGTTGTTTGTTTATTGGCTGTGCTAAGTGGGCTTGTAGCTCAGTTTGGCCTAGAGCACCTGGCTCATAACCAGGGGGACATGGGTTCAAATCCCTTCAGGCCCACCACTTTCTAATCAGAACCGCTTGTAATCCCTTTTAGTATGATTATCAGTAGGGCTGCGCCGCCTAGAAGCGTTACCAGTGTTATGAGGTCTTGTGTTAGTATGTTTGTTGTACTGATGATTATTGAGAGTCCTATGATTAATCCCATGCTCAACAACCCTAGGAACATTTTCCAGCCCGTGTTTTCCAGTGATTTATTGATCTCGGCTACCTCTGGCACAGTAACCTCCATGCGAGACTGTCCGCTACTGATGTTTTCTAAAAACTTTCTCAGAGCCTTGGGGAATCTTAGTATTTCGCGTGTGATGTTGTTTCTTGTTTGTTCTAGGGATTCTTGACTGAATAATGATTGACGCATTAGGTTTCCGATATATGGTTGTATTTTCTGCATGAAGTTGAACTCAGGGTCCAGTGTGAATCCGATATCCCCCACCATGGTGATTACTTTTATCATCAATATGAGGCTACCCGGCATCCTGATATGGTATCGATATAGAGTACTGTTTAGCTGGTTCATGGATTCTTGGAAGGAGTAATCCTCTATCGAATAGTTCTCGGTCTCCTTCAGGGCCGCATACATCTCATCCTTGAGACCGTCAATGTCCTCTGATGCTATCTCGATGTCAAGCTCCTCAAAGCTATCTAACAACAAGTCAATATCGCTGGTTACTAGGCCATATATGACGCGAGTATAGGCATGTCTGCGCTCTGGACGAAGAACTCCCACGAGACCAAAGTCAAAGAAAACGATTTTTCCATCATCAGTTACACGTATGTTGCCGGGATGAGGGTCTCCATGATAGAATCCATCAGTGAATATCTGCTGGATATACGCCTCAAAACCAATATTCGCTAATTCCTTTAGATCATGCGTCTCTTTAAGTACCTCAACATTATCGATCCTAACGCCTTCAACATACTCCATTACAAGTAGACGGGGCCCAGTATACTCCCAGTAGACCTTGGGTATCTTAACAGAGGCCATATTCCTCAAGTTGTTTGCGATTATCTCCGCGTTCTTTCCATCACGTACGAAGTCTAGCTCCTTACGCATTTGTTGACTGAACTCCTCGATAACCCCTACCGGGTTATAGGGACGGAGATAAGGTATGGATTCTTCCGCTCTTTGGGCAAGATTAGCTAGTATTGTGAGGTCAACCTCAATTAGCTCTCTTATGCCCGGGCGCTGAATTTTGAAGACCACATCAGAGCCATCCATCAAGGTAGCCCTGTGAACCTGACTAAGGCTAGCGGCTGCAAAAGGCTCAGGGTCAACAAAAATGCAAAACTCTCCTACTTCACCACATGTCTCTTCTATGACAGTTTTGACTTCACTATAATCGACCGGCTTGACATCATCAGTTAGAAAAAGAAGCTCCTCGATCAAAGCTACAGGTAACAGGTCTCTTCTTCCACTTAGAATCTGACCTAGTTTAATGAATGTGGGTCCAAGCTCCTCAATGGCTAACCGTATACGACGATAGATATCTTGACTCTCTACATCGGCGTCTTTTAGGAAATCTGGTCTTTTATCCTCGGGATATAGCTCCTCAAGGAAGATTCCGAAGCCGTATTTGGATAATATTCCCGCTATCTGGGCATATCGTTTTAATCGATTAACCATATACAAGGATTAAGGAAAGATAGTTAATAAAACAAGCCTCATAGTCCCAGGCGGTATAAATGGATTGAAAGCTTTTAGTATTCTAATAACGGATAGATAGTGAGTACTTTGGCGAAAATCCTTGTTGTTGATGATGAAAACGATATACTGGAAATGACCAGCATTATGCTCTCAAGTTCAGGACACGAGGTGCAAACCGCCTCAGACGGAGAAACCGCCCTCGAAATAGTCAGTAATAACCCAATTGACCTCATTATACTGGACGCTGTAATGCCGGGAATGCATGGATTAGACGTTTGCCGAACATTGAAGCGAGATCCCAAGACAAGGGCGATACCAATTATCATATTCAGCGCGTTGGGAACAGGCGTAGACATGATGCTGGACGACCACGATAAGGCGAATGCCTATATCAGTAAGCCATTCACTCGCAAGGTTCTCCTTGAGAAAGTCAATGACCAACTGGAGTAATTGATTCCTTATTTATCCAGTGTTTTTCACGTGTTTTCATGGTTTCACCGCGCTCTGATAGAAACCTTTTAAATTAGACGGCTCGTTACACTCGTAGAATCCAAGGAAACTTGGGCATTACATTTACGAGTGAACAGCATGTTTGACGAAGAAAAACCAGAAGTCCTCGACGAAGAAGAGGAACAGGAAGAAGAGCCTGAAGAAACAGTAGAAGAGGTTCCAGAGGAAGAAGAGGAAACCCCAGTAGAAGAAGAGACAGAGGAGCCTGAAGAGGAACCAGCAGAAGAAGAGGAAGAGGTTCACTACGAAAACGCAGTCAATAAAGGCGACTTTCTAAAGGTCGAGATGACCGGCATGAGCGAGGAGACCGAAGAGGTCTTCGAGACTACAAACGAGGAAGAGGCACAGGAAGCTGGAATCTGGGAAGAAGGCAGAACCTATGGTCCAAGACTAGTCATCGTTGGAGACGGCTTTGTTCTAAGAGGACTCGATGAACGCCTACCAGGAACATCATTCGACGAGGAAGTTGAGATCGAGATTCCACCAGAGGAGGC
>JAHLLU010000038.1 GCA_020444005.1 archaeon | reverse complement strand
TAGCCGAGAAATACGGAGAGATATATGACGCGGACCTGAGCCATACCCAGCGTTTTATCGCTGACTACGGGTTGATACCATTTGCTGAGGTGGTGGCTGAGGTTGATACGCATAACCGAATCAAAACCATCGAACAGGTTCCTCTTGAGTTAGATGTACAGCCTCCTCCATTCAAGGTGCTCTGCTTTGAACTCTACCATGAAGACTCTCTCTACTTCGTGACCTATGATGATGGAATGGAGGAGAATCAGGTCTTCGACGGAGAGGATGCCCTCAAGGATTTCATCGAGTATCTGAACACGTATGATCCTGACCTTATCTCCTGTCTGGAATCAGACCTGAAAACACTATTCAAGCTACTCAGCAAACAAGAGTATCCCTGTCTCGGACACTATCAACACAAGAGCTTTCACCTTTCAGAGGGCAGAGTCTACATCAACCTGCTCAACTACCGGAGAACAAGCCTAGCAGGTACAGTAGAACGAATTCAGTATACCCGTGAAGTACCAAGAATCGGCTCAGAGTGGGCAGCCGGACGCGCCATCGAGAGCAGGCAATGCTATGAGGCGCGGAGGCTTGGCTATTTGTTGCCTAGGCGTGGTTTTTATCAACCTGTGATGAGTCTCAAAGAATTGCTCAAGGAACGGGATCATGGTGGTTTGATTTTTGCTCCTAGTGTGGGGCTTCATGAGAATGTGGCTGCCCTGGACTTTGAGAGCATGTTTCCTCATCTTATTCTAAAGGATAATATCAGCTACGAGAATATACGAACAGAACGAGAAGAAGAAGGCTTCCTGATAGACTTTACAAGAGACACCCTCCGACGCCGACTCCACTTCAAACACCTCCGAAATGAACTTGAAGACGATCCAAAGATGTGGTTCTGGTGCGAAACAAGGCAACAAGCCCTCAAGGAGATTCTTTTCTGCACCTATGGGTACAGTGGCTGCTGGGCGAACAAGTTTGGCAACATGGACACTTTTATGGAGATCAATAAGGCTGCTCGTGAAAACCTTGTGGAGGCAATGAACATCGCCCGAGCTGAAGGCTATCAGACTCTCTACGGGAACAGTGACAGTCTCTTCCTCCATAAACCGGGAGCCTCAAGAGAAGACTTCAATGACCTAGCGGAGGAGATCAAAGCCCAACTAGAACTACCTATCACTGTTGAGAATCATTTCAGGTACCTTGTTTTGCTTCCTCAGAAATCAGGTGAAGACTTTGGAGCCATCAACCGCTACTATGGAATACGCTACGACGAAAAACTAGTCTGCAGGGGAATCGAGCTACGACGACGCAACACACCAAAATTTGTCTCGGATTTCCAACGACAAGCCATAAACGCATTACTCAGCCAGCCATCAAAAGAAGAAGTGCTCAACAAAGGAATCGAAGAGGTAGATGCTCTTCTATCCATCGCCTCCCGTAAACTCAAGCAAGGCATGGTACCCGTAGAGGAGCTTGAAGCCAAGACGATACTCAGGCGTCGCCCAGATAAGTACAAGGCGCGGCTTCCTCACGTTGCTGCAGCGGAGGCTTTGGACATCAACGGGAAAACCGTTGACCGTGGTAGTGTTATCAGTTATGTGTTTGTTGACTCTGAGCACAGTAACCCGTTTCGACGGGTTAGTCCCGCGGGTTATCAAAAGCGGTATGATGAGAAGAAGTATCAACGATTATTGGAGGAGGCTAGAAGAAGTATACTGCTTCCTTTCATCCGGGACACCGAGAAGAAATCCATGGCTGTGAGTCTCGACAAATGGTTTGAATAATTTTCACCGTTTAGCTACTATGTATTATTTTTATTCTAATTATTGATCAGAAAACCATGGGATTTTTATTTCATGTACACGAAGAACATTAGATATGGGTTGACGCTGAGAAAGGAGTTAACTGATAACGATGTACGGGGACTCGTAAGAGACTCACTTAACATCATCAGCAGAACCCAGAGAAGCCTCAACCTACCTATTATGCCCAACCTACCTTCAACAATTAAACGTCTCAAACAGGGCAACTTCAAAGCAATGTACATCAACAACCCCAAAGGCAAAAACTACAGCATGGACTTTGGGAGCTTCCAGCCTCCAGCCAGCATATTCCTAGACAAAAGACTACCGAGTAGCGACCACCCCATGGATATGCCTGATTTCGCTGACACGATGACAACGTATAGCGCGGTACATGAGATTATTCACGCTGATGATCACGTGGGTGGAGACCAACTGCTCATCGCAACAGTGCGTCATATTCTACGGGAGCACCCCGATAAGCTTGAACGGAGCCTACAGATAATCAAAGAGGAAGGCGGTAACGGGGTTATCAAGGACTATGAGGACCTTGCGAGTCTGTGGGCTATCCAGTACGTGGATATGGTGACCCATTACAGAAGCTATGTTGTACTCAGACACATGCAGGCACCTAAACTCGATCAGATATGGAGCAGATTAAGCAACGACTACTTCCCACCGAATCTGCTAACCTGTATTGAGGTTAGTAAGGGCTCGGATTATGTATTTGGTTTGTTTACCGATAAGATGGGTGATTATTGTTTGATTGAGGCGCTTGAGGAATATAAGTGTATGAAGGAAAGAGAAGCCCAGAGCTACATGGTCTAGTAAGGTTTTAAGAATCCGATAATCGTATTTTCCATATTATGCTCTTCGATACCCTTGTAGACACATATCAACAACTCGAAGCCACCAGTGGACGCATCGAGATGACAGACATCCTCACAGAACTATTCAAACAAGCCACCAGCGAGGAAATCGATAAAATCATCTACCTAACACAAGGCAAGATACACCCCGACTGGAAAGGAGAACCCGAGATCGGAATGGCTGAGAAGATGGTCATCGAGACTCTCACCCGTGTAACCGGCTTGAAAAAGGCAACCGTAGAGGGCATGGTTCAGGAGATGGGTGATATTGGTTTGGCTGCTGAGGATGCAATGTGTAAAAAGAAGCAGAAGGGGTTCTTCAAGAAAGACCTCACAGTATCTGACATCTATCAGGGATTAGACTCAATAGCCCACCGTGAAGGCACGGGGAGTTCTAAACAGAAGATGGATGGCTTGGGAAGCCTTCTGGCTGATGCGTCTCCTCTGGGTGCTCGATATCTAAGCCGCATGGTAGAGGGGAAGCTTAGACTCGGTATAGGCGATATGACAATACTGGATGCTTTGGCACAGGCATACACTGACTCAAAGAAGAATAGACCAATCCTTGAAAGAGCCTACAACCTGAGCAGCGACCTAGGTACAGTAGCAGTCACATTAATTGAGGATGGTTTGGAGAGTGTCGAGAATTTCCACGTCAGAGTAGGGTATCCCATCAGAGTAATGGCTGCGCAGAGACTTAGTACTGCCGAAGAGGTAATCGATAAGCTTGAGGGGCATTGTTCGGCTGAGTTCAAGCTTGACGGTGAACGATTCCAGATTCACAAGAATGGAGATAAGGTTCAGATTTTCAGTAGGCGTCTCGAAAACATCACTTACATGTACCCTGATGCGGTGGAGATGACTCTTAAACAAGTGAATGCTGAGCAGGCTATCATTGAGGGTGAGGCTGTCGCTTATGACCCTGATACTGGTGATGATCTTACCTTCCAGAAATTGATGCAGAGAAGACGCAAACATGGTATCGAGGAGATGATGAAACAAATACCAGTACGGGTATACCTGTTTGACTGCTTATTCGACGGTGAAGACCTCACTCTCACGCCCTATCCTCAACGCATCCACCGCCTAGAAGCAATAACCGACCAGACCGACGACTTCAAACTAGTAGAACGACTAGAAACCAATGACCCTGATGAGCTAGACCGGTTCTTCCAGTTAGCCATCAGCGAAGGCACAGAAGGCTTGGTAGTCAAGTCTACATCTGATGACTCAATATACCGCGCAGGTGCCCGTAGTTGGCTCTGGGTCAAACTCAAACGGAGCTATCAGAGTAAAATGCAGGACCACGTTGACCTAGCCGTAATAGGAGCCTTGTATGGTAGAGGTAGACGAGCAGGCAGCTATGGTGCATTACTTGTAGCGGCATATGATCCAGAAGAGGACATGTATAGGAGCGTCTGTAAGGTTGGCAGTGGTTTCACTGATGAAAATCTTGAGGAGATGCCTGACCGGCTTGATGAGTACCGGATGGATCATAAGCCCAGTAACGTGGATAGCTTGATGGAGCCTGATGTCTGGTTTGAGCCCGTGGTGGTTATCGAGGTACTGGGAGACGAGATCACCTTGAGTCCCAACCATATGGCGGCTTTCAATGAACTACGCAAAGGATCAGGGCTTGCTATCCGATTCCCAAGGTTTACTCGTTGGCGTGACGATAAAAGCGCTGATGAAGCCACACAGGTATCAGAGATCGTGGATATGTATAATGCTCAACTGAAAACCGTTTAGCAACAAATATACATATCCAGCCAACCTTATGCCACTATGCACGACGATTTGCTCAAAAAAATAGACCACGATTACACAATCAAAAAGCTGGAAGAGATGATCGCCATCCCCAGCGTCGTGAAACAGGAAAAAGAACTAGCTCATTATCTACAAGATGAGCTAGAAAGTTTAGGATTAAAAACAGAGCTACACATGGTAGAGCCGAACCGGCCAAACATCTATGGAAAGCTAGAGGGAACAAAACCGGGTAAGAGGCTCAACTTTGGAGGCCACTTGGACACGGTGCCAGTCGTGCCGGGGTGGGAGACCGACCCATTCAAGCCAGTGAAGAAAGACGGTAACATCTATGGGCTAGGCGCCAATGATATGAAGGCTGGACTAGCCTGCGCATTGAGTATGTTGAAGGCTTTTGTTGATAGTAGTCACGAGTTTAATGGTGAGTTGAGTTTTGCGGGTGTTATTGATGAGGAAGCTTACGGTGAGGGTGCCAAGGCTATGCTTAAGACTGACTGGGGTAAGGTGGACGCAATTGTGCTCGGAGAGCCCAGCACAGGCATGAAAGAAAACCCCACGCCACTGGGCATCACAGGTAAAGTACTCTACGATGTCTATGTTTATGGTAAAGCAGCCCATGGATTCCATCCACAGGCAGGCATCAACGCTGTAGAACAAGCAGGAATCATTCTAGCAAACCTTCCAAAACTCAAGATAGCCGAGAAAGAAGGCTTCCAAGGCAACTACAGTACACTGAAGATCGAGGGAGGATACAAGGTCTATAGCGTCGTTGTACCTGCTGAGTGCAGATTCGAGGTAAATCGCCTTACGGTGCCCGGTGAGACCGTTGAGGGTGTCATCAAGGATATGGAGAAACTGGTGAAATCACTGAATCTTGAGGCAAAGGTAGAGGTAAAGACCAAGCCGCCGCTCTACGCGTCATATGTCTTGGATAAAGAGACTCCATTCGTGAAGCTCTTCGACGAGACATACAGGGACGTTATGGGTAGGAAATGTGAATATGAGTACAGTAGCAGTATCACTGATGCGAATACCTTCACTGGTGAGGGTGGTATACCTTGTATGCATCTTGGACCTTACGCGGGTGGAACACACCAGAAAAACGAGTACACTAAACTTGATACAATTCCACCGGTAACAAAGGTTTATACTGAGCTAGCTGCCCGCTTCCTAGATTAGTTCAAAGGTAGTGTAAAGCTGAAGGTGGAGCCTTTTCCCCTTCCCTTTGATTCAGCCCAAATTTCTCCATCGTGAAGTTCTACGATTCCCTTGCATACGCTGAGTCCCAGTCCTGAGCCATGGGATACGTTAGGTATGTGTATGTCTGGGAATGGCTGGAATAGTTTGTCTATGTCTTCTCTGGATAATCCTATGCCTTCATCGACTATCTTGAAGACTAATTTATCCTGATTCTTCTCAGTTATTACCTCGATTCTTGAGTTCTTATCTGAGAATTTACTTGCGTTCCCGATGAGGTTAATCAAGACCTGAATGATTCTAAGCTCATCCATAAGCACACTTGTACCTTGAGCTTTGTTTGTGACCTCAATATCTTGATGCTTCTCGCTAAGTATAGGATTAAGCTCAGCCTCGACTTGATTCAACATGTTTTCCACGAGAACATTGGACTTGTTTAGCTCCATTCTCCCCAACTCTATACGTTGGATGTCCAGTAGATCACTGCTGAGGACATCAAGTCGTTTTATGTTTCTCTCAAGTACCTCAAAATAGTTTACAAGTTCAGTCTCCTTTAGTTGCTCCAGTTTCTCACGGATGATCTCAGAGTACCCCAATATTGATGTCATCGGGGTTCTAATCTCATGTGTAGCGGTATTCATCAGGTTAGACTTTATACGCTCCATTTCCTCGGCGTGCTCAGCTCGGACCCTTTCCTCAATCAATTGTTTTATGAGCTGTTCCCTCTGTATCCTCATATTGATGATTGGGGCAACATAGTTCGCTATCTCAACAAGCTCTTTTTCCTCTTTACTCGTATAATCCGTCTCCTTGTTACCAACCAATAGACAGCCAAGCATTTTATCCCGGAAAATAATGGGAGATATCAAGGCACGAGTAATAGGAATATGACCCATAGGCACAGTAAATGGAGAGTTGATCCTTGCAGGTTGTTTCTTGTTTAACGCTGTATCAAATATTCCAACCCAGTTATCATGGGTAAAAACAGGAGTTTTATCTTCAACTTGACAAACATTCCATACCTCTTTTGTGAAGGTCTCTTGAACAAGGTCTCCGTCTTCGTTGATCAATCCTACAATACCGTATGGGCTTTCAAACTCCTCTCTGATCAAATTTAGGACGCCTCTATAGATTTCATTATCTGGTAGATTCAGGAAGATATCGGCTATATTGTTCTTGGACTGTAGATTTCTCTCGGATTCAACCAGTTTTTCCTCTATAATCTTGCTATCCGTAATGTCTCGGCTGATGATTCCTATTCCCTCTCCGACCTTGAAGGCTTTAACTGACCACCAGCGGTCACCATATAATGGGTTCTGGATATCCTCATAGAAAATTGGCGAACCAGTCTTTTTCAATTTAATAAAATCCGTGTATCTACCCACTTTCTCAAGGTTTGGGACTATTTCGAGAAGATGTTTTCCAATGTAACTACTTACTGGTAAACTTGGCAGGTATTCTTTGATGAGTTTATACCCTGATTCGCTGGCATCAACTAGTTTTAAGTCCTCATCATATAGGTAAAGGACATCGCTTGCTGATCGAATGAAATCTCGTAGTTGTTTTTCGCTTTCCTGTATTGAAGCCAACAGATTTCTAAACTCTGTAATATCCTCAATGATTCCAAGGATCTCTTTGCCTCCCGTCGGTCTGTCTATCACCCGGTAATATGCTTGTGCCCACCTATCTTCCCCTTTTTTCGTTCTATATGCGAAAGGGTATGGCATCTTGGCTTTTCCCTGTAGTATTTGGCTGATGTATTTCACTCCTTCAATAGCAGTCTTCCTACTCAAATATCCGAGTTGAGTCAGATGTTTTCCTACAATCTCGTCCTCATCGTATCCTGTAAGCTCGACAGTTGCTCTGTTGCATGATGTGGCGTAGCCGAGTAAAGAGAAGGTCATAATTGATACTGGAGCTAAGTTGAGTAGGTTTTCAAATCTGCGCTCTGATTCCACGATCTGGGTGATATCCTTCATCTGAATAAGGACAAGAGGTTCTCCGTTGATCTCTATCTCATCTACCTTTGCCTCAACTATTTTTATCTCATTATTTTGTGACTTGATACTAAAACTGTATACCCTTGGAGCATCTTTCCCTTCTAGTCTGTCTTGGGCATATCTCTTAATTCTATCAGCATCTTGTGGGAGAGCCCATCGAAACGAGTTTGTACCTAAAAGTTCTTGAGGATTATTTATGCCAACGAGTTCAGCTAATGCTTTATTAGCATAGATTATCTTGCCTGCTTTTATTATTGAGACTGGTTCTAGGTTTTGGTCAACTAGTTTCCGGTATATGCTGTCTTGGAAACCGGGATCGATAGCAGGCATTGAAATCAACCACTACAGTATATACGTCCATTAATACGTTTTCATTCGATTTTCGATATATTTTCTTTAATAAAATTACATTTTAAGATAATTTTATCATTATACTAAAATTATTTGATGATAAGAAAAATACATCCGTTGAGGCTGCTATAATAGGTCTGGATCAATCGTTACGGGTTGAATAGTGAAAAGCAATAAAACAGTTTTCAGCATCCATGATACCATGATTGATTCTATTCTAAGACATCTCGATGATTCTTATACAATTAAACTCAGCGAGGAAATGATCGCCATCCCCAGTGTAACAGGTGACGAGGAAGCCCTTGCACACTACATCAAGGAAAAACTCGAAAGCTATGGAATGAAAACCGAGCTACAGTATGTCGCAGATGAAAGACCAAATATCTATGGCACCATGAATTGGGGAAAACCCGGAAAACGCCTAAACTATAACGCTCATACCGATACCGTGCCTGCTGGCGATGACTGGGATACAGACCCATTCAAGGCAGTCATCGAGGAAGGCAAACTCTATGGGCGCGGCGCATGTGACATGAAAACTGGTATCGCTTGCAGTCTCAATATGATTAAGGCGGTAGCTGATTCGGGTGTTGAGCTAAACGGTGAGTTGAGCTTCAGCGGAGTAGTTGATCAAGAAGCCACTGATATTGGTGCTTGGGCGATGATGGAGGTACCCAAGTGGAGAAGCCTAGATGGAGTAGTACTCACATACAGTTACTGTGGCGACGAGACCAAACCAATACCCCTTGGACTCACAGGTAAGATACTCTACAACGTGAAAGTGAAGGGTAAAGCAGCCCATGGGTTCAGACCACATCTTGGTGTGAATGCTGTTGAGGACGCAGCTAAAATTATTGCCAATCTTGATAAACTGAACCTTATGGAGCATCCTAACTTTGGTAAGGGTACTCTCTGTACATTGAAGACCGAGGGTGGTTACGAGAAATATAGTATTGTTATTCCCGAGAACGCTCGTTTTGAGGTAAACCGGCTTCTGGTGCCGGGGGAATCGATCCAGTATGCTTTAGATGATATGAGGAAGCTGGTAGATAGCCTTGAACTGAAGTCCAAGGTGGAGGTTGGTGTCAAGCCACCCAAATATGAGCCTTATATCTGTGAGAAGACTGAGCCCTTGATGCAGACTTTGGATAAAGTGTATCAGACTGTTATGGGTAAGAAACCCCTCTACGAGTACGCATACGGTATCACAAACGCCAACATATTCCAAGGCGAACAAGGAATATCATGCATCCACATAGGACCCCAACGCGGAGGCGCACATCAACCAAACGAGCATGTGAAACTTGAATGGCTTCCACCTGTCTCAGAGATGTATGCAAGGATCGCTTACGAATACCTCACCCAGTAGCTGTTTTCTCTACTATGTAGAGAAAGCTGACTCTGGCACCCATTCCTAGTATGGTGATGTGAGGCTGTACGTTAGGGATTATTGATATTACTTCTCCGGGAAGTTGGTTTAGAAAATCTTCGAGAGCTTGTTGGTCTCGTGACATCCTGATCTCAAATCTATGTACCTTGTATTTCATAGTGTATTTGTTAGATAGGACTGGATATATGTTCTGGGCTTGGGTATAGGTTTTAAGCAAGTGTTGCTTTTTTGGGGTGATTAGAGTTGCCAGAAGAAGCATCATACAAGGACTTCAAGAAACTAGACATCAGAATAGGCACCATAAAGACCTGCGAGAAAGTAGAAGGCTCGGACAAGCTATACAGGCTCAAGGTAGACTGCGGAGAAGATGAGTTGCGCCAGATTCTTAGTAGCTTAGTAGATTATTACAGAGCTGAGGAACTGGTTGGTAAGGTTATTCCAGTTATTGTCAACCTTAAACCAGCCAAGATATTCGGAGAGATGAGCTATGGTATGTTGTTAGCTGCTGAGATAGATGACAAATGTGTATTGCTAACCACGGATAAGCCCATTGAGAATGGCGCAAAGATCACCTAATCTTCGCTGAATAATTATTCAAAACCCTGTGTTAAACGGGGGTTTATTCCTTTTTATCCTTGAATTACTATGATTTGCTCATTTTATCCGCGATTTCTTAAATATTACTATTCCCGAAATAATACATGCCGTGGACCAGTTTACTGAGTCTAACTTTTCGGAGGTTGGAATGAATGCTAGATGATACAAATTTAGCCATCACGGAGCCGTTGACAGCTGAACTAATAAAGGAACTCTGGAGCAAGACCTACAACAAGGTGGGAAAACCAGACTGGTCACACATATTTCCTTACTATCATAATGATATTGTCTTCCAAGATACCATACAGAGGATCGAGGGAAAAGAAGCCTTTATCGAGTTATGTAACAGGTTGACAGACTGCTGCGAACAATTATCAATGGATATTTTTACCGTGGTAGAAGGGTCCCATGTATTCTTCTTTGAATGGAAGATGGAGATGATGTTCAAGAAATGGCCAAGCACACCAATATATGGAACTACAAAGCTCACTATCGCAGATGATAATCGCATAATTGAACAACGAGACTACTATGATCTCTGGGGCGATATCTTCAACGGTATCCCTTGGTTCCATAAACACTACCGTGGCTTCATGAAACGATACTTTGGATAAGGATAATTATGAATCTCCCAGACGAGTTACAGTTTATAGTCAATGGTCGTATGCCTCAGAAGAGGACCAATGTTAGTCTCGATGGAAAAACCTGTATTGTAACTGGGGCAACCTCTGGTGTCGGATACGCCGCTGCAAAACGAATCGCAGAAGGCGGCGGTGATCTAGTTCTCGTATGTCGTAACCGGGAGAAGGCTTCATCAGTGAAAACTGAGATTGAGACTAAAAACGGAGTTAATGTTGATCTCGTCTTTGCTGATTTCTCTGACTTAGATCAAGTTAGAAGGGCTGGCGCTGAGATTTTGGATATTATTCCTAGGATTGATGTCTTGGTGAATAATGCTGGAATGCATAATACCGGTAGAGAGTTGAACAAAGACGGGATCGAGATGGTTTTCTGTGTCAATCACTTAGCTTCTTTCCTCTTAACCCGATTATTGCTGGATCGTATTAT
>JAHLLU010000037.1 GCA_020444005.1 archaeon | reverse complement strand
TTTATTCCTCCAAAGCTGGGTTCAATCCATTTAACAGCCTGAATAATCTCGTCTACCTTCTTTGTGCTAAGGCAAATGGGGAATGCGTCCACTCCTCCAAGATACTTGAATATTAGTGCCTTGCCTTCCATAACTGGCATTCCGGCTTGTCCGCCAATATCACCTAGTCCAAGTACACGGGTTCCGTCACTTACAACGGCGACATAATTCCATTTACTTGTTAGTTCGTATGCTTTCTCCTTGTCTTTCTCAATATCGAGACAAGCTTGTGCTACTCCCGGTGTATACCATATGCTAAAGTCTTGTAGGCTCCTGATTGCTGCCTTGGGCATGACTTCTACTTTTCCCTTGTAAAATGCGTGCATATCTGGGGCAATTTCTTTCCATTTCGAGGCTGCTTTAAGCAGCTTCTCGGTGTCAACGCTCAAATTAACCAGATGAAAGATGGCTGATCAAATATTTAAGAATAAACTTCGAAAATAACTGAAACCGTAGAATTATAAATTGAAAAAGATATGCTAGAATCTATGAGGATCGAATGGTTTGAGCATCTCGGCTGTTTGTCCTGTTTTAATTGAATCTGCGATTAATTTCCCTATAACCGGTGCCATAGTTACTCCATAGATGTGAAAACCGCAAGCAACCCAAATATCTTCATTCAGTTTGCCTATAATCGGTATCTCATCTCTTGTTTTCTCAGTGATCCCAATCCACTGCCTGATGATCCTAATATCCTTCAAAGTGGGGAGAATCCTCAAAGTTTCATTAGCGAATTTGCTAAGGAAACTAGATGTAGTCTCAGTAAGGTCTCTGCTTGGAGATTGTTCCGAGATTGTTCCCATGATTTCACCTCTCATGGTCTGGGCAATTATGTATCCATTGCTTGGTCTGTCAATGGTAGGTCCAAAAAAGGGCCTCATTGGCTCAGAGATAACAATCTCCTTCCTAAATGGGATAAGCTCAATTTTGTATCCTAGAGGTTCAACAAGCTCCTGAGTATACACATTCGCAGCGACAATGACATGGTCTGCAGTATATTCTCCATTTTTAGCTTCAATTAAGTAATGTCCATCTTGTTCTTTAATCGATTTTACCTCATTCTCTTTCTCAAACGGAACATTTGCTTTCTTGAGTGCTTCGACATATGCCCATGTTAACGCAAAGGGATGAGACATGGCTTCCTTACTGTTATAATATCCTGCGTTAATCTCGTCAGCTGATATGTAATGCCATTTTTTCTCAATCTCTTGCGGTGACATCTTTTTGATGTTTTTTCCCATCTCTTGATAGATTTTTGTCTCGCTATCGAGGTCATTCTCCTCAGTTTCATTTAATGCCAGAGAAAGTCTTCCACTTTGTCTGTAGAAGGTATTAATCCCTGTTTGAGCTGGGAGTTTTGCGTGCATTTTTGCCCCTTTTGTCGCTATTTTGCTTAGATGTTTTTGCATCTCAGGGTCTTTATGAGGAATTCTCTCTCGTACTATGCCGAGATTTCTACCGGTTGAGCCTGCGTTAAGGTAGCTCTTCTCAATTAGTCGTACATCCTTTTTGATTTTCATCAAATTATAGGCGATACTTAACCCAACTGAGCCCCCACCGATTATTAGATAATCGCTATGCGTCATCTTAGTCCCTCTTTATCTTGATGGCTCTTACCTCATAGCTGAGATCAGGATTATCCATCTCAACGGTTACAATCCAACGTGGATATGAATCTCCCTTATCTTGATACGTTGGCTGGACAATGTTACCTATTCCAACCTCTTTGCCTGAACGATCATACATGAAAGCTTTATCTCCGACTTTTGGAGCTGGATTCAGCTCGTATGGCATCGTGACATAGCCTTTTCCACCTTTAATCATTTGAAGGAATATCGCCAAACCAGGACATACTGCAACGCATTTTGTGCATCCCGCACATTTATCCACTTCTACTATGCTGGGTGTACAAAGATCTGCCTTGAAGATTGCACCCGTTGGGCAAACAACTGAACAAGGATTACATGGAATCTCTTCGATACACTCTATGACAGCTACCCTACCTTTCTCAAGTCGTTCACGAGACGGTAGAACGTGAGAAATTTCATCTCTGTAATAGTATCCACGTTGTAGAGCATTGAGCTCGTTATCTTGTATCACTGAATTACCTCCAAAATATTCTCAACAGTTACCTCACGCATGGCTTTCACAAGCCCTGTGCTGAATGGTGAGTTTCTATCCTCTTCAAGCGCATGTGAATATTCTGCTATCTTGGCGTCTATGCTTTCATCTGACTTTCCAAGAGCTTTTGTTGCATATAGTCCTGCTAGACTACCTTCTAGCATCGCCGTTGTCGCTTCTTCGATGCTACTGACGTCTCCTGCGATGTAGGCGTTTTCTACGAATCTGTATTGTTTGTCTCTTATTGGAATGAATCCGCCGAGAGTTGGTATGAATTTCATCTCTGGGTTGAAGAGCTTGACAAGATCATAGGCAGGACTTAATCCTACCCCTACACAGATGAAGTCACATTCAATTTTCTTTTCAGAGCCTTCTATCTCCTCATAGTTTTCATCCAATCCAACAATAATGGCATCCTTAACAAAGTTGGTACCCAGCGCTCTCTTTATCGTATGCCTTGTGATGATTGGTACTCCATGTCTCTTGATCTTAGCTGCATGAACATGATATCCTTTGACGCGTCTTCTACTTGGGGCTACTATTCCTGCTACCTCGATACCTGCTTGTATTAGGTGGTAAGCTACCATTAATGCTACGTTGCCAGTTCCTATAATTAGCCCTCTATTTCCCGGTTTGATTCCATAGACGTTTAATAGGGTTTGTACGCCTCCGGCTCCATATACTCCCGGTAAATCATTGTTCTCAAAGACAAGGTTCTTTTCATAAGCGCCTGTTGCGATGAGATATTTCTCAGCTTTGATCTTTACGCTTGTTTCTTCTGGACCAACGAGTAAAACCCTGTTTTCGCTCGGATAATATCCAACTGCTGTCGTGTTGGTTAATATTTTAACATTATCCATTTCTTTGATCTCTTCAACCATTGTCTTCCCAAGGTTGAAGCCACGTTTTCCAGCAGCATATTTTATGTCACTGAAGAAAGTGTGTGTTTGCTTTACAAGTTGACCTCCAAGCATATCCTTGTCATCAACGATTGTAACATTCACTCCTCTTTTTGCAGCCTCTAATGCTCCCATGAGTCCTGCTGGGCCACCTCCGATAACGAGAAACTCTGTTTCTAGTTCCATACTTTTTGGTGTAATTTCCATATTTTCTGGTATTTCTTCTGCTGGTTTTCCTATTCCAGTGAGTTGACGCATTACCATCATAGCAGGTTTATAGATTATGCTGGGTCTGGTGAACATTCTCATATATTTTTGAGGCGGAAGTTTCATCAGGTTCAATATGGGGTTGAGGAAACGTGCGAGTGTTTTTTGTGATCTGATTTTCATTCCATCTTTTACTGGTGCGACACAAGTTCGTACATTCGGAACTCCATCTACCTCCATCATACATGAAGAGCAGCGTCCAATTGCACAGAAAAATCCTCGTGGGCGTCGATATTTGATGCTTTTACTAAATTCTCTTAACCCTGATGCATATAACGCCGCAGCAACTGTCTCGCTATCGAATGCTTTTATTGGTTTTTCGTCAAGGTATATTGTGACTTCTTTTCCTCTGTCAAACTCGACAATAGGATGATCATAGATTCTCCAATCAGTCATTAGTCATGATCACCCGTTGCAAGACTTCCCAAGGTCAATGTGTCTATGGGAGCTCTTGTACGTGGAGCTTGGTCAATTTTCTTTCCAGTCTTTCGCTCTAAGATTTTCATCACTAGAGATAGGCAAGTTTTACCCTGACAGTGACCTGTAGTGAAACCGGTTATCCTTTTTAAGGTCTCGATATCATCGTAACCAGCATCGATAGCATCTTCTATATCTGATTCTGTAATATCGTGGCATCTGCATACTATTTTTTTCATCGGGGCATCTTCTATACCACTTTATCGCCGACATTTATACATATGCCAAATTGTATAATTAATTAAGAAAATATAGACAATATGTCTCATAATACCGACATATACTATACAATATGTATATTATGTACTGGATTTATTATTAAAAATGATAATAAGCACTCATATTGTACAAATAACGACTAAAAAATATACAAAGTTGAACCTCAGTTAAACTTTAAAAATATAATAAATGAACGCAAAAAGGGATTAAGCGTACTCTTCTAAAAGAGTATCTCGAACCTCTTCTTCAAGAGGACCTTCTCCTTCTACAATGTCATGGAAGGTTCCGAAGACCATCTCTAGCTTTCTCCAGTCAGGAACATAAACTCTGCTAAACCAAACTCTACTGCTATCAACGTCGTCGTCCTCGATGTCCCACCTGTACTCGTCTATACGTTCTTCGCTGATTACGTGGGCGTGACCGTATGGTCCTTCGTGTTCTGGTGCTTCAAGCGCCATTACACCGTCTGCTCCGTGTGCAAATGCGTATAGTAGATGTTCTTTCTTGAGACGTGCTAGGCTTGGTAGTGGTATAATGCGTATGCTGCTTGGATAGGATAATCTCGCTAAACCGGCTAAATCAACTGCTGTGTATGCGATTTCCTTCTCTACAAAAGCTATTATCTTCAGCTCTGCTTCGCTTCCCTCAAGGGCTCCTCTAATATTGGCTTTTAACTGCTTATCCGTGAGTCCCTGTTGGTCTAGTGCGTTTTCTTCACACTCTGGGATACATGCTCCGCATCCACTGCACATTATCTCATTGATTACAGGTAGATCATTTTCCATCCGTATTGCATTCTCAGGGCATATCTCAACACATGCCTCGCAAGCAGTACATGCCTCTGGATTAGACAAGAATGCCTTGTTTGGCTCGATCAGCCTGTCTCCGCTGAGGAAGTTTACAACCTTCATGGCTGCTCCTTCTGCTTCCGCTGTCGTGCTCTGGATATCCTTGGGGCCTATCACCATACCTGCAGCGTAGATGCCATCACGTTTTGTGCTCATTGGGTCCAACTTGGGATGACGTTCCAGTACAAACTGGTCTTCGTCCGCTGGTACGCGAAGTGATTCAGCTAGTTTGAGGCTTTCCTCTGGTGATATGATTGGAGGCGCGAGTACAACCAAGTCGGCTGGGTACTCGATCATCCTATTGAGCATCATGTCTTCGCTTCTCACCAAAACCTGATCTCCATCTGGCACGATCTCAGTTACCTTGCCTTTGACGAACATGGCTCCTTTTTCTTGAGTGGTTCTGTAGAACTCCTCGTATCTTCTACCAGGTGCCCTGATGTCAATATAGTGAATAGTGACGTTTAGTCCCCTATCGCGTAGTAGTTGTGCTTGTTTCAGGCTATAGAGACAGCATACCCTACTGCAGTGTGGGCGTCCTACCTCAGTGTCTCGGCTACCAGCACAGAGAACATATGTGACGTTCTTTACCTCTTTCCCTGTTTCTGGTACTACTATCATGCTTCCTGTTGGTCCGTTTACGTCGAGGATTCTCTCCATCTCAAGGCTTGATACCACGTTGGGATACTGACCATATCCATACTGTGGCAATCCGCTGAGATCGAATAGCTCGAATCCTGTGGCTAGGACAATGGCTCCTACCTTGAGTTCAACAATCTTACCCGGGTCATTGATATCAATAGCATTGGCTGGGCAAGCTCTCTCGCATGCTCCACATTTTAGACAGGCATCATAGTCGATTGTATAGATGCTTGGAACCGCTTGTGGGAACGGACGATAGATTGCCGTACGTTCCTGCAGGCCCTCGTTGTATTCATCAGGGGCTTTTCCGGGGCATACTTGGCTACATGCACCACAGCCAATACATACATCTGGGTCCACTCCGCGAGGCTTGACCCAGATCTTTACATTAAAATCTCCGGGGACACCGGTGATCTCTTTTACCTCGCTGTAGCTCATGAGGTTGATGTTCTTGCCTTGGCTGACTTGTGCCATCTTTGGGGTCAAGATACATTGACTGCAGTCTAGTGTTGGGAACACCTTCGGGTACTGGATCATATGCCCACCGATACTTGCCTCTTTCTCAACTAGATGGACCTTCATTCCAAATTCGTTGAGCCTGAGACTCGTAGTAATGCCCGCTACCCCGCCACCAATGACTAACGCTTCACGAACAACTTCCATCTTCTTGGACTCAAGCTCACTGGATTCCTTGGCACGTTCAACCGCTCCCTTAACAAGGTCTGTAGCTTTCTGTGTTGCTCCATCGTGGTCATTCTTGTGTACCCAGCTACACTGTTCCCTGATGTTTACCATCTCAAGGAACCCTTGGTTGAGTCCCTCTTCCTCAAGGTTGCTGAGGAATGTGGTCTGATGCATCTTGGGTGTACAGCATGCTAGCACCACGCGGTCAAGACCTTCATCTTTGACCTTTTTTCTTATCTGGTCGACGCTGGGTTTGCTGCAGAGATAGCGTTCTATAGTTTTGACGTCTACATCGTCGCCAAGAGAATCAATTACCTTCTCTGTGTCGACTACGTCTCCTATGTTTCCGCCGCACTCGCAGACCCATACGCCTATTTTTGGTTTTGACATGGTGTTTTCCTACAGTAGTGTTAAGTGGTGTTCGATGGTTTTCTTGCCCCTGTACTCTGGTAGTATCATGGGGCTCTTGCGATCAGTCTTGATTCCAGACTCTTCTAGCAGTTTCTCGTATTCATCAACGTGGTTTAGGTTGAGTTTTCCAACCTTTGCTGTCTTGATGTATTCTGCTGCTGCTTTCCCGGCTCTTCTACCGAAAACATAGAGATCTAGTTGGCTGTTACCCATCAGTCTGTTCTTTCCGTGGACGCCTCCACAGACCTCGCCTGCCGCGTAGAGTCCGGGAACACCTGTCTCGCATTTCACGTTGATATGTACTCCACCGTTCTGATAGTGAAGTGTCGGGAAGACAAGCATGGGTTCCTTGCGGATGTCAATACCAAACTTGTGGTAGTTTCTCATCATTGCAGCGAACTCACGTTCGATGGTTCCCTCTCCATTAATGACATCAATAAGGGGTGTATCTAGCCAGACGCCGATCATTCCTGAAGGAGTGGTGACTCCTTTCTTCTTACCATAACATTCCCTGATAAGCGCTGAAGCCTCAACGTCTCTCGTCTCTAATGGATAAACGAACAAATCTCCATCAACATTGACTGGCTGAGCTCCTCTTCCCCTGAGCTTCTCGGTACATAATTGTCCTACGATCTGTTCTGGGTATGCTGAGCCCGTTGGGTGGAACTGAGTGCTGTCAAGGTGTACAAGTTCTGCACCTGCTCTATAAGCCATAATTAAGCCGTCCCCTGTTGCACCATAGTGGTTGGTGGTCTCGAATCCTTGTATGTGGAGTCTTCCGAAGCCTCCTGTGGCTAGGATGGTTGCTTTTGCTCGTGCTACCTTGTACTCATCGCTGTCTAGGTCGAATAGAAGGGCTCCTCCGACTTTTCCTTCATCGTCTTTGAGGAACTCGACGGCTGCCGTGAACTCGACGTAGCCTATTTGGCGGTTGATAACCTCGTCCATTAAGACTCTTGTGATCTCCATTCCAGTATAGTCCTTACAACTGTGCATCCTACGCCTGCTGGTTCCTCCACCAGCTGCTAGTTGCATTGTTCCATCGGGTAGCTTGTCATAGAGTACACCTAGTTCTTCATGCCATTTGATTACATCTGGACCGTCTTTCACCATAGCTTCGACTAGCTCTGGGTCGTTGAAGTAGTGTCCCCCGCCAATAATATCCAAGTAGTGTAGTGTTGGGCTGTCTTTGGGGTGATCTGCGGCTTGTATTCCTCCTTGGCTCATCTTGCTGTTAGCATCACCTAGACGAAGCTTCTGGACTATCAGAATCCGGTCTGGGTCTACTCCGCTGTCATTTGCAAGGATAGCTGCACTTAGACCCGCTCCTCCGGCTCCTATAATTAGAATATCCACATCATAATCGATATTGTCTAAGTTGATCTTTGATGTATCAACTATGCTGTGAGCTTCAAGCTGGTCCACCATCTCATGGGGCATCAGTTGACCCTTGTTGTGGCCCACCTTGAGTTCACGTTTCTGATCCATTTTCCAGTCAGGGTGATAATCTTCAAGTACTTTTTGCCGCTCTTCGGCTGTCATTGGTGTAAATCGTTTACCTACTCTGCCTGCTCTTGTGGCTGCTACTTTTTCTAGGCTTTCCCGCATGTATTCAGGGTAGCCGCTTTCGTAATCACTCACTGATATCAATCTCCCTGCTGTTGTATCGTTTGGCAAGCTCATCCTTGCTTGCCTTCATCAAACCATCTATATCTTTGTCGTAGACTCCTTCCTCGATCTCCTTGACCCTGTCAAGAACATGTTGGCTTGGGCCATCAATGTATTTGGCGTAGAGTCTGCGAGCTAGTTGTCCTACGTTGTATGGTACTATTTCTGCTGGGCATCTTACCGCACATAGACCGCAGCTGATGCAGTCAAAGCTTAGTTCAGAGGTCTTTGGAATATCCCCTCTAAGAGCTGCTTGAACATAATCCATAACCATCAAGTCCTGTGGACAAGCTTTTGTGCATGTGTTGCAAGCGAGGCATCTGCTTACCTCTGGATAGTACTCCAGAATGGTGTTCGCGTTTGGTTTTACCTCGTTTATATCGTAGGTTTTCTTTTCCGCTGGGTTGAAGGGAATCTGGGCAATGTACATCCCATCTTCAACGATCTTTTGACACGCTAACGCGCCTTCCAGCTTGTAACTTCCTTTTGTTCTATAGAGTGTTGCACAGGCTCCACAGTATCCGCCTCGGCATCCTGCTCCTCTTCGGAACTGGTGTCCAGCGTATTCCATGGCCTTCATTATGGTCAGGTCGCCCGGCACTTCGTATTTTTTCCCCATCACGTAGATGGTGACCATCTCATTTGTTGCTTCCATATCTATTTCTCCATCAAACCCACTTCTGTTAGAAGGGGCATTGGGTCAGGCTTGTTAGCCTCGAATGCAGTTGCCTCTTCACCTAGTCCAAAGGCGAGTGCCATCAGCTGTGTGAAGTAGACGACTGGTATTGAATCAAAACTTGGGTACTGTTTCTTAATCTGGGATTGTCTTGGACCCAGATTATACTCGCAAAGAGGACAAGCCGTAACCAAGATATTGGCTCCTGCATCCTCTGCTTGTTTGAGTATGTTGTGGCTTAGGTCTGCCACCGCTTCTTTCATCTGGACAGTGTGGTAGCTTCCGCAGCACTTTTGTTTGTGACTAAAGTCCACTACTTCTCCGCCTAGAGCCTCTATGAGGTCCTCTAGGATTCGCGGGTTATCGGTGTCATCTATGCCTATTCCTCTCGGTCTCAGAAGCAAGCATCCATAGTATGGTGCTATTTTGAGTCCTTTGAGGGGTTTCTTGACTGCTGCTTTTACCTTGTCCCATCCTTCTTCTCTTAGGATCTCTAGTAGGTGGACGATCTCTACTCCGCCACTGTATTTGAGGTCCTCTCTGTACATGATATCATGTATTTTCTTTTTCTTGTCGCTATCAGAGTTGAAGACATTGTTTGCTCTTTTGAGCGTATTATAACACATGGCGCAGAGAGTCACCATCTTCTTGTTATCCACCTTATCTGCTGCTTTCAACTCCTCGACCCGTATCATATTCCTGATGGGTGCAAGATGGTGCATAACATCGTCTGTCGCCAATGCGTGCACAGTACCACAGCAGTTCCATCTTTCAGGCTCAACAAGCTCTATTCCGAGAACCTCTGATGAGGCTAGTGTTGAGTCCTCAAAGTTTTTCGCCGTGGTTTTCAAGGTGCATCCAGGGTAGTATGTGTATCTTGTCATGCTGTAAGTTTCCTCTGGTTGCTGATTATTGCTATCTGGGGTAGTTCTCTGAGTTCCTCTGGGGATAAGTCGTCTAGACTAACCTCGTTATGTTTTTTCCTTAACACGAGTTGTCTAAGCGCCTCCATGACATTGGCTATGTCTATACCTCTTGGGCACCTAACTTCACAGTTGAAGCAGGTCATGCAAGTCCAGATGGTCTTGGATTCGAGGGCTTCCTCCATTCCGAGTTGTACCATTCTGATAATCTTTGAAGGTAAATAGTCCATTTCTTGTGTCATTGGGCAGCCGCTGCTGCATGCTCCGCATTGGAAGCAGAGGTCTACGTTTTCTCCGCTGAGTTCATTGACCCGGTCTTTGAATTCGTTTTGACCGGGTTCGTAGCGTAGAATTTGTTTTGACCCGAATGAAGACATCTCTATACGGTTTGCATTGTATATAATAATATTTGCGAGGAAAATTGTAAGTTCTGAGCTAGTTTATTGCTCTATTTAGTAATTTGAAGACCCTTTTTTAGACTATTCGTCAGCGAGTTCTCCATGTTGTATGTATTGGTTTACCACCAATAATCCTTATATTTATGACCAATATTGTATTGGTACTATGTTGGTATTTGGAGATAGAATATTCCTCAAGCAAGGAGCGAATAGAATATGTTAACATACATACTAGTAGGTCTGGTATGTGGCTTTGTAGACAGTGCACTTGGAATGGGATTCGGAGTAACAAGCACAACAATACTCGTCACATGTGGGATAACCCCCGCAGTAGCAAGTGCATCAGTACACACTGCAGAAGCAATAGTAGACATATTGTCAGCAATAGTCCATCATAGACTCGGAAACGTTGATTGGAAACTCGTTTGGAAGATGGCTATTCCCGGTATGATATCCGCAGTAATCGGTGCATCAATACTCAGCTGGTTATCACTTGCTATTGCAAAACCGGTAGTCCGACTAATACTCATCCTAATGGGTTTCATAGTATTCTACCGTCACGCATTCAAATATGAGATCAATGGAAATCTCAGCGACAACAAAGCAATGTTATTGGGTTTCACCGCGGGATTTCTTGACACCCTCGGAGGCGGTGGCTGGGGACCAATAGGTACGCCAAGTCTAATCTTATCTGGTTCAGACCCCAAAAAGGCAGTAGGAACGATAGAGTTTACAGAACCATTTGTTTCTCTCGCCGCTGTATTGACTTTCGGGGTAA
>JAHLLU010000036.1 GCA_020444005.1 archaeon | reverse complement strand
GTCAACCTACCCAACTGCAAAAAATATGGAGTTGACGTCATAAGACGCATAACCGGTGGCGGAGCGGTCTACCACGATTATACCGGAGAGATCACCTACAGTCTCGTGGCTCCTGAGAACGATCCCAAGATGCCCCACGATATACTGGAGTCTTATCAGGTTATTTGTAACGCTATAATCCATGGTCTGAAGTATATTGATGTTGAATCCGAGTTTAAACCGGTTAACGATATTATTGCCGGTGGTAAAAAGATAAGTGGTAACGCTCAGACTCGTCGCCACGGTGTAGTGCTCCAGCATGGTACTATTCTTGTTGATACTGATATTCACAGGATGTTTGAGGTTTTACGGGTATCAGAGGCAAAGATCAGTGATAAATTAATCAAGGCAGTCGAGGACAGGGTGACAAACATCAGAAGATACCTTGACACAGACATATCCTTCCAAGAGGTACATGACGCACTGGTAAGAGGCTTCGAGGAGACCTTCGATATAGAACTAGTGCCCGGTAAACTCACAAGAGAAGAAAATGATTATGTCAAACAGCTTTACGATAAGTACACTAGCAAGGAGTGGGTGTTCCAGAGATGAAAGCAGAGTACAAGATACCCGGAGGAAAACTGTTAGCATGCACAGTCGAGATAAAAAACGATGTAATCACCGAGCTAAAAATATCAGGAGACTTCTTTATGCACCCAGAAGAGACCATAGGTAAACTAGAACGGGCAATACTAGGCAGCAAAGTAGCCGATTACCCTAATAGGATACATGGTTTCTTCAAAAACACAAAAGTAACGCTTCTTGGAGTCGCAGAAGAAGACTTCATAAACGTGATAAAACTAGCCTTAGACTCTCAATAATCTAGAATCATATTTTCTAGGTGTAGCACAGCACCCATCTAAATGGATCACATCGTATCCCGCCTCGATGGCTCGCTTCTCTGTTGATCTCGAAGCCATAGCTATCCTTGAAACCCCAGCCTTTATCGAAGCCCATTCTAACTCTGTCTTGTATTCTCGGCTTCTCATGCAGCCAAGACTGATCTCTGAGCCCTTACAAACTCTGACAGCTTCCTCAACGAGACCAATAATAGAATCAACGCTTGGCGCCTTTACATCCGCCATAGGCGTATCTGCTGTCGGTATAAGGCTAATCAGAACCACTGTTTCAGGAGTGACAGTAGAAGCCAATTCAAGTGCCCTTTGTTCACCTTTAATCTCCCCATAGTCTAGCCCAACACATATATGGGGTGCAACATTTGCTCCACCATCCACCAGATTCTGTAGCGTGGCATCATATTCTTCGATATTTACTTTTAATCCATAGACTCTTCTAAGGGTCTCTGCGTCTCCTACTAGGTCAACGGATACAATATCTATACCTGTGGCGGCTATTGCCAAGGCTTCTTCCTTGTTTAACATTCCAGTGTGAAGATTAATTATCAAATCTGTATGGTCTTTAACCCATCTTATTGAATCAAGAAAAGGTTCCAATGGGACACGCCCATTCTGTGTTGAACCCCCACTGATTAGTAACCCAACTCCATTCCTTTCCTCGTGTTTAATACAATATTCTCTGAGTTTTTCAGGGGAACTCACATCAGGCATATGCTGCAGATAATGACCCTTACAGTGACTGCACTTCAGATCACAGTGGCTTCCCGTTACACTAACACTGGGAAACCTCGGCATAGGATAATAGAATCTGAGCTTGTCTGGCATCAAGAACCCAGAACTAGGACGGGATAAAAAACTTGTCAAAACCTGTGGATTTAGGATATGTTTAAACATTGCCTCTGAATGGATTTGTACTATGAGCCTCACTTCGATGATTGTAAACGCGTCCCTCCTAGTAACTGGAATCGCTGTACTGCTAGTAATCTACGTCACAATGAAATACCGCAAAGGAGAACTCACAGAAGACCCTAGCGAGCTCCAGTTCGCCAATTTCAAAAACATACCCGGGGAAGACTATGTAGACCTAAACGTTGTAAAAGTGGGAAAAACAAAGACCCTAAAATCATATAGAAGCAGCGGTTTCATCAGCTGGGAAGCATATTTCCATCCTAAAACTCAAGAGGACATGAATAAACGGGTTCCAGCCACTATTGCGGTTATCACCATATTTGCTGTTGGGATCATGATGACAGTTATCATGAAATTTATGGCTATACAGATTGGTTACTATTTCGGGTTAGTATATCTTGCATTAGCGAGTCTATTAGTATTAGTAAAGTTTGTTGAATTTAATATCATCAAAAGATGATTTCATTATTTTTAACTACTTTATATCTTTAGAAAAATCTGTGAAATAATTTAATATAGATTACAAATAAATAGTAATTCACTATAAAATATGACTTTTTTTGTGAATATATTGATCATTTTTAATAAAAAAACATCAAAAAACGTGTTCAAAACAAAATAACTTTTATTTGAAATAATATGCAATGTAAATATAATGAGGTAATAAACAATGATAGAGTTATTCGAGTCCCTGATGCGTATACTCAATGGGCTGATAACGCTATCATTTTTCCCCTTACTCTACAACCTCTACAAAAGAACTAACAGGCGTTTCTTCCTATACTGGGGTCTAGGTTTCCTCCTTTATGGTATTAATATCATGCTTAGGGTAGTAGCCACAGACATCACAGTATCATATCTTACTATGATCGCGTTTTTCCTAACCACTACCGGTTTCATACTCATAGTAACCGGCATAGGAGAACTCATACAAAGAACAAAATACCTACTTACATTAACCCTAATACTTCCAATAATCTTGCTGGTAACCGCAGTACTTGGGGGCGACTGGCAGTACTTCATCTGGTTCATTGTACTCAGCCCCTATGCGTTCATTGTACTCAGCCTCATAGGAATCCAGAGGTACTACAATTACGATGTAAAGTTGCTACTTGCAGGCTGGGCAAACATATTCCTACTAAACTTTGCCTTTGCATTCAATTACATGAATCCCGGATTCGTAGATCTTCTTTCAGCTGTATCAAAGATCATAATCTACTGGGGCATGACACAGCCTAGCTTCGCCTTCATAGTCGATGACTTAGGGCGTTTCATGATATCAGGCATCGCAACAGAGTATCATTTACCCACGAACGGAGAGTTCTCATTAGTAAATCTGGCAGGACATACACGTGAGAAAGAAGTAACATGGATTAAAAACCGGATTGAGGCAAACTCGCAGAAAGGTATCAGAACCATATTCATCAGCTACTATGACCTGATAACACCAAGAGATCTATCTCTTACTGAAGACAACGAGGACACATACTTCGTACGGGTTCAGACTGGAACCAAAAACATGCCAAGCCCATTTGAGGAGAAGGTTATGTCCATTGGAGATGATCTTTCACAGTTAGACCTATTGTTCTCGGATATAGTCAAGCTGAGTAGTGAGCGCCAGATTGGATCAGAGATAATAATCTACTCGTTGAGCACTGTAATTCATACACATGGCTGGAAACGATTGTATACATTCTTGACCGCCAAGATACCTCTGATAAAATCAAGTATCGTGAGCTTAACCTGCTTCTATTACCCTGAGACCCATGAGACAGGTGCAGACATCAGTAAATTTGAGATGATGGCTGACAAAATAATAAACTAGGAAGATTGAGTCATCAGTTCCTTAAACCGATCCTCACGCATACCTATACGGCTAATCCGTGGAATGCCCTCACGGCTACGCAGATATCGCTGGAAAGCTCCCCTAGGTAATAACGTAATCTTCAATGGTTCATACTTGAGCAGTGTCACTAAGTCATGATAGTCCTTATCGAACTCAATGAGATGCTCATGTATCTTCTTGTAGACCTCGTCCTTGGGCACGTCCTGTGATAGCTCGATATACATGTGCATATACTCATGGGTGTCCTCTCGTTCCTTGCGTGTTGTAAAGTCTACGAATGGTATCTCTGTCTCACTCAAAACCTGCAATAACTCTTCCTCGTTGATTCGAGTAAAGTTGTGGAGAACGATGAGTTTGTCACTCCTGCTATAATACTTGAATACAGGCTGATCCGTGTTCAGTATATTATCTCCATTGGCAATGACCTCAAGAATATCAGGCATCACGTACCGCGTCATATCATTCCTTATAGGCGTAGCTATGAGTTGGTATCGCTTTCCTACTTCTACATCCAAGAAACCGATAGTATCAGGATGCTCCTCAAGACTCACAATATCCGTACTAACAGTGTCCTTTTCGGCTACAAACTCCGGAACAGTGATTCTCCAGTCAAGGAAGAAACCACCATTGTGCTCAATACTGGGCAACCCACAGAACATAGTCTCCGTGGAGCCATAGATTGTGCTTGGGTAACATCCTATTACTCTCTTGATCTTTTCCCTCATGGGTCCAGCTGCTGTATCCTGTGTGAACAATCCTTTGAGCTTGAACTCTTCGCCGATAGCGGGATAAATTTCATCTAGTAAGGTCGTTATCGTCATGTAGGCGACATCAATCTCCTTGTAGTGGTCAACGAAGTACTGAACTTTCTCATCAAATGTCATTCCATCCGGGTTCGGTGGAACAAGGTTCACGAAATCACTGCTATCTTTTTTAACATTCTTCTCAATATGTCCAGAGAGATAGTTGCCCGCGGGCATATTGGTGTAAATAGTGTCTCCCACCTCAAATGTAGGTTTTTCACCGTTATGAGTGGCGAAGAAGAATATACTCGCTGCGGTGTTCTGAACGTTATGCTCTAACCCTGTTCGGGGGAGTAGGTATGTCTTGGGTTTTCCCATGGTTCCGCTTGTTATCGCCTTAACATAGTCTTTTACAGGGTAGATAAAGTCCCCTTCATGGGGCTCCTTGAAGAATGGAAGGTAATAGTTGTAGCCTGTGAACGGTAGGTCGGCTAATTTACTGGTAGCTGTAGCACCCATCTTTTGTCCGATGGTGCAGTTTGCCAGCATCTTCATCTTCATAGCTATTAGTGAGTCCATCTTTCTCTGCAGGTTTTTCTCATGTAGGAAGCTGAACGCCCTACGCTGTATCACTGGTTTCATTATCTTGTAGAATAGTCTCGCCATCTTTTCTCACACTTGTATGGTTTCCATTATATACGTTTCATCTGGGCGATAAACGAGAAACTTTCTTCATTTCCTTGCACTCGCCCATGGAAACGATTGAATTCAGTAAGCCTCGAAGGTATTTAATTTTTATTAACAATAGCATCTATACCGAGCCAAAGTATTTTCAACACATATCAGGTTTACAGATATGTGAAATTTTAATGACGACCCCATATACCCAAAAAGAGTTATTCGAGACAGGACCCCAGCGCCGCTACGGACGAGACGCCACAGAAGCAGCCTTCCTCCTTGGCGGCATAGGAACAGGAAACTTTAGCATGGGAAGCAGAGGTGACCTGCGAGACTGGGAGCTATGGAATAAATCAGCTAAAGGACAGAAGCTACCCTACAGCTTCTTTGCCATAGCCATCAAGAATAATGAAAAAGTAACCGCTAAGGTGCTTGAAAGCGAACTGATGCCTCCTTACAGTAATAGTCATGGGTTTCACCCGGGCTCAGTCGGTGGTTTACCGAGACTTCAGGACAGTGAGATGTACAGCGAGTATCCTTTTGTTTATGTTGACTTTAAGGATGATCGATTACCCGTAAAGATAGGTCTTGAAGCATATACGCCGTTTATCCCCCATGAACCAGATGAATCCGGGTTGCCCTTAGCCGTATTCAAGTATACTGTGGAGAATACTAGTGATTCACCGATTATTATTACAATCGCTGGAAGCATGTTGAACGCTGTCGGATTTACCGGAATCGCTGATTTTGGGTGGGTGAGACAGGATCAGTATGGTAGAAACGAGAACACCATAGTGAAGAAAGATAGTTTGAAGGCAATCCACTATACCTCAAACAAGATCAACAAACAGAGCATCCACTATGGCAGCCACACACTCGCCACCACAGATGAAAACGTCACATTCAAACCCTACTGGTACAGAAGCGGCTGGTGGGACAACCTAAGAGAGTTCTGGGACGACCTTTCAAGTGACGGCTTACTTACAAACCACGGATACAGTGAACCCAGCCAAGAAGGAAACACGGACGCGGGAAGCCTAGCGGTCACCAAGGCCATAAAACCCGGTGAAACCGCCACATACAACTTTATGATAGCTTGGTATTTCCCTAACCGGCTTCATAACTGGAACCAGCGGCTAACATGTGACTGTAATGGAGACTGTGACGTAGTACAGAACCGGTATGCTCTCAGATTTGATGACTCATGGGAGGTCTGCCAATACTATGAGAAGACACGAGACCATTTAGAAGGATACAGCCGAAAATTCCGTGAAGCCTTCTATACATCGACTCTACCCAGTTATGTCCTAGAAGCGGCAGCCACAAACATCACCGTACTTAGAAGCAATACCTGTTTCTGGCTTAAGGATGGAAGATTCTTTGGATACGAGGGCTGTTTTGATGACGCTGGGTGCTGTAGCGGTAACTGTAGCCATGTATGGAACTATGAACAGACCTTAGCCTATCTCTTCCCACGTCTTGAAAGAAGCATGAGGGAATCCGAGTTCCATGTTGAGACTGTTGAAGAAGGCAAGATGAGTTTCAGAGCGTTTCATGCCTTCCCCGGTACCATAAGTTGGGACGCAGTTGAGGCGGCATCAGACGGACAATGTGGAAGTATCATGAGCCTCTACCGTGAGTGGAAGCTCAGTCGAGATACTGATTGGATGAACGCTCAGTATCCTGGGGCAAAAAGAGCACTAGACTACGCATGCGCTGTTTGGGACCAAGACAGGGACGGAGTAACAGAGTCCAAGCAGCATAATACATATGATATCAGCTTCTATGGACCTAACCCCCTCAGCGGCATATTGTTCCTAGCGGCTCTCAAAGCAGGAACTCACCTCGCAGAGGCAGCAGGCGACTATGAGTCAGCAGAAAAATACCGTAATCTCTATGAGCAAGGCAGGGTAAAACTTGACAAGACCCTTTGGGACGGAGATTACTATGTTCAACGTCTCGATGATGTGGACAAGTACAAGTATCAACATGGCATTGGTTGTCTCAGTGACCAACTGCTAGGACAGATCAACGCCCACCTCATGGGTCTAGGTTACATATTACCACCAAAACACGTTAAGGAAGCCATCCACAGCGTCTACCAGTACAACTTCAAGACAGATTTCCATGACCATGATAACACTCAGAGAACCTACGTACTGAACGACGAGAAAGGGCTACTGATCTGTACTTGGCCAAAAGGCGGAAGACCCGCATACCCCTTCGTCTATAGCCACGAGGTCTGGCCGGGAATTGAGTACCATGTTGCAGCGCACCTCATCTATGAAGGATATCTGGAGGAGGGATTGACCATGGTCAAGGCGCTCAGGGATCGTCATGATGGTGTTCGTAGGAGTCCATGGAATGAGGTAGAGTGTGGGCATCATTACGCGCGAAGTATGGCTAGCTGGGGATTAATATTGGCGCTGAGTGGATTCGGTTATGACTTGGAGGGCGTAGTGACTTTCGAGCCTAGGATCAACGCTGATGCGTTCAGTTGTTTCTGGAGTACAGGAACCGCATGGGGTATATACGAGCAGAAAATGGTTGATGGAGAGCTTAACCGTGAGGTAAGAGTGCTTCACGGTTCCCTCTAATCTTTTTTGTATTCTATGTTTGCCTTAACCTGTAACGCGTTTTTTCTATGTTTGATCTCTTTTACATTAAGCTCCATCAAGAGATCTGTCTCTTCTATTCTGTGTTTTATAATTGAAGGCGATAATGGAATCTGTGGAAACTCTGCTTTGATGTGTTTCTCAATGTTGCTCTCCATTCTTCTTACTATACGACGCGGGAGCCTCCAGTTCAATCCAAGGTCAAGGTCAAAGCCACCGAAATCTAAGACAATTCGCTGCTCCTCATCCAATAAGAGCCTCGCGTCTGGGTCAACAAACTGAATACTCTTCCTATTTGCCCGGTATCTCATTGCCTCGAATACGCGTTTATCGGTTCCTACTTTTTTATCATCCTTCCATGGTGTTAGGGCGTCTGGTATGGGTCCACTGGTATCAAACTCAACAGATACGTCAATTTCTGTACGTAGAAACGCTGTAATATCCATAATTGAAGCTGCTTTGATGCTCAGTGAGTCCTCATCAAAAGTCACATTAGGCTTAGATATTGATACAACTCCTTCATAATCAAGCCATAATTCTATGAGATCCCAGTCTAACTCGATGAATCCCAACGTGAATAACTTTGGGATTAACTCAACGCTATAATTTGAAAGATAATCAATGAGTTTTTCAACGTTATTTATGGGTATCTTGCCCTTGAATGGCATTGTCTTCGGGTAAGAAGTGTGTTTCCACCAGAAGCTTGTAACCTTGTTTATCGCTGACTTTGAGATATTGACGACAATATCTCCATCAAAATTGGATTTAGTGATGCTTGTCTTGGCTTCTTCTCCTTCAAAGGCGATATCAAAACCTACAACCACTGTGTGTTCATCGATTATCTTCACGTCTCCAAAACCAACAGGTAGCAAGTACTTGTTGCCTTTTGGCATCTCTGGAAGTTCTAGGTTGCCAATGATTGGAGAAACAGGGATATTGTCCATGTTTGTGAGTTCTTCTCTGATTACCTCTGTTATGATATCATTTACTGACTTGACTAGAAAACCTGGTAGTGTGAGAAATCCTAAGACTTTGATTTTTTCTAATTCAACCTCGACTATGTTTAGCTCTAACTGAAATAGAGCCCTATTATACACAGGTTTACACAAAACGATTCCTTTAACATCGGACTCAATTTTCAGTAATCCAAGCTCTATTTTTACTCCTGCACTGAACTTGACGCTGATCCTATCATTGATAAGAGCATCAACTTTTAGGGCTTCTTTGAAGTCTATCTCGAATTTTGTTTTCTGATACTCTTTTGGGATTAAGGGTATGTCTAGCCTGTGTTCGCCATTGTATTTTCTAGATATGACCCTCTCCCGGTATAGAACCTCTAGTGAGCGGTTCAGGAAATCCTCTGAGACCTCAAGGACTAGATCATAACCACTCAAAGATATCAAGGATAAATAGACATAACAGGTTTTGAACCTTGGGCGTTTTAAGGTGTTTTCTTGTAAGCGACATATATATCTGCTTCAAGCATCACGTCACCATCAAAGAAGTGATGGGTAAAGTAGACGTTCCCCATACTATCCACTGTTGCTTCTCCGCATAATGGGAAAAACATACGCTCAGGCTCACTCCATTCCCCATCAACAAGCTTTGACCGCCATACCCCATAGTCTCTTGATATCCATAACTCGGTTCCATCAGGCGAGAGACAAGGCCAGCCCTCGTCACTCTCACTGTTAACGGCTTCTATGTTTACTGGTTCACCCCATTCGCCGACTGTCCACTCTGATACCCAGATGTCCCGTAAGCCTTTGCTGCCTTCTCTGGCGCTGTGGAAGTAAAGGTTCTGCAAGTCAGATGTAATATACAGTTCCCCCACCTCGTTCTCAAAGGTCTTCATCCAGTCATCAACACAAACCCAGTTACCCCATTCATCTTCAACTAGTTCCGCTTTGAACCAATGCAATCCGGTATATCCTTCTCGTGCTGAGCAGAAGTACATCAGGTCGTCTATGATTACCTCGCAGCCGTCCATGGCTAGTTTGTCCGGGTCTTGAAGGAGTACTCTAGTAGGTTCACTCCATTCGTCGTCAACCAATTTTGAAACGTATATTCCTGTAACTTCGTCTGTTACCTGTTTTTCAACAGGTTCGCGTACATCTGGTGTGAAGAAGAAGTATAATGTCTCACCATCTGGTAGGACGAATGATGAGTCCTCCCCACCGGGAGTATTCACAAGACCCGGTACAGGAATAGGATCATAGTACTCATCAGACTCTGAGACTGGTGGATTAAGATCATATTCTGGATATAGTTTGACTAAATCATCCGGAATCTTGGAGTATCTACTGGGGGGAATATAAAATTCCTCTTCTTGTTCTTCAACTGGTGTTGATTCAGGTTCGTCCGTGGTTTCTTCAGGAGTCTCCTCGGGGACTTCTGTATTATCTTGGTCATTTGGTGTCTCTGGGCTTCCTCCAAGGAGATTCATAGCGACAAATAATCCGATAATCACTATGACTAGAACTGGGACAAGCTTACGCATAGAAACAAGTCTACTTTAGATATACAAAAGAATTCAGGAACAACTCAATTTACAGAATATTGATTGAGGAATAATAAAACGCGTCTATAATCAAACTCTAATATGGTTTATAGCATATTACGTAGTTATTCCTCTGAGTTCTATTGGAAGACGTTGTAAAAATTGGGATAGCTAAGTTCATACACGATGGTAATTTTGCGAGAGCAGAGTTTGATGCCGGTCCAGACATCATGGAGAATAATGGCCTCTATGAGTTATTAGATGAACTCGGTGTAACTGTATCCGAGACGGTTACTGCTAGGCTAACCGAGGAAGAAGAGAAAGAGTATGGAACAATATACAGACTCGGTTTAGCCAGTGGACACATGGCTGAAATAGTCTCCAACACAATCAAGCGAGGCGAGTTTTCCCTTGCCCTTATCTCCAACTGTATTGGATTGATGGGTGTTCTTGGTGGCGTACAAAAATCAGGAAACGGGCAGCCTCTCAGAGTAGGGCTCGTATATTTTGACGCCCACGCTGATATCAATACCCCCGAGACCACCCGGAGCGGCTTGATGGGCGGTATGCCTGTTGCCTCGGCGACTGGGATGTGTTTTCACAGGTTAAGGCGGCAAGCTGGTCTTGAAGTTGCTCTTCCGACTCGTTATGTTACTTATGTTGGCGTCCGGGAGGTTGATGCTCTTGAGTATGAGATTCTTGACAGAAGCGATGTCGAGTATATCACAGTTGACGACGTGAAAACCATGTCACCTATGATTAAGCAGCAGATGGATCGATTATCTCGGATAACTGACTTGATCTATATCCACATCGATACAGATATTTTGAACCCCGGGGAGATGCCGGGGCATACCACGCCTGAGCCAAATGGGTTCTCAAGTGAACAACTTGCTGAATGCCTTAAGGTGATGTGTGCATATCCTAGTGTAGCTTGTCTCGGTGTTGCAAGCATGCCTACTGTG
>JAHLLU010000035.1 GCA_020444005.1 archaeon | reverse complement strand
ATGGGTAGCCACGATCCTCGGTGAGACCTTGTTTGGAATAGCTGGGGGCTACTTTTCACGGCAACAGATCGAGGGAATTGGGTTTGATCCTTGGACTGCTGCTGCTGGTTTCTTGGTGACCTTTGTCTATGACCTTTTCACTAACATCGTGTCTGGGGTTACTGTAGGGATACCCATCGCATTGGCTTTGGTAACTGGCATCCCGTTCATGTTAGCGCATACGGTTAGCAACGCTGTCTTCTTCGGCTTCGGTTTCAAGCCCCTCGTAGCCGCGATAAAAAAGGTGAATATGAATGAATGAGAATACGTACAAGCTCGCAGCCATCGTGCTACTCTGCACAACAATAGCAGCAGGTGCACTGGCATTAAACTATCAATACAAGTACACTCAGCTAGAAACTGATTACCAACTATTAACAGATGAAATAGGAGATTACGCGATACAAGTTGACTTGATGATCGATTACGGTGATGGTACAGTTGAGTGGTATAACGATACATGGATACAGATCGGCGCGAATCTCTGGGACTTGACTTTGGAGAACTGTGATGTAGAGTATGAAATGTATGATTTTGGAGCCTTTATCACCTCAATTAATGGTGTAGATGCTGATGATAGCCACTACTGGGGATGGTCATACATAGAGGAAGGCGCATGGGCTATGGGAATGGTAGGCGCTGACCAGTATAACCTACACGACGGCTATATCGTGGGTTGGATTTATACGGGCTTTTAGAGTAGAACTATTATGGAACAGCTTAGGCTCCTCGATGGTCTCGTCGAGAAGACAGCACCCGGTAGGACTCCTGATTATACCAAGGCGCATCTTCTCTATGCATTGATACTTCTTGAGAGGCAGCGAATTGGGCGAAAACAATTAGCACAGGAGCTTCGTATGGGTGAAGGAACAATCAGGACACTACTAAGCAGGCTTCAGGACGAGAAACTGATTGAGATCACCAGACCCGGTGCAACCCTAAGCAGCCAAGGTGAAGTCTATCTGGAGAGAATCAATTCCGTGATGAGGTGGACCACTATTCCTCGTACAGAAGCTACTGTTGATGCTGTTAATTGGTGTGTTCTGGTCCGTGGTGTCGCTGATCGTGTCCGTTATGGTGTGGAGCAACGTGATCAAGCCTTGATTCATGGGGCAACTGGGGCGTCTACTCTTGTTTTTGTTGATGGTTGCTGGGCTTTTCCCGGTCTCGGTGATGAGGTAGATGACATTATCATCGAGAGATTAGAAAGCCTTGAGCCTGTTGATGGAGACGCAGCGATAATTGGAACAAGTGGAGATAGTTTTACTGCTACTCTGGGTGCTCTTGCCGCGGCTATCGATTTGATTGGTTAGCCTTCTGGCTCTGTGTCTTTAACGAATACTATCATCAATATGCCTAGTAATACTAGGGTTCCTGATAATATGAGCCAAGGTAGTTGGTTGTTAATTCTATAGACGTAGCCGCTGAGAAGTGTGCCAACTGTGATGCTCATCATGGCGAATATTCCAGTAGCCCATGCTCCGCCTGTGACCCAGATTCCCGCTCCTCCTAGCGCTGCTATCATTCTTCCACGTTTGTCTGGTGGCGTCATGTCTATGAACATGGTTTGAAAGACTGGGTTGATGAATGTGTTCGGTATCGTTGAGGCGGCAAGAAGTACAGCTACATGTATGAAGGTGGTGGCTCGTAGATACAGGAAACAGGGTATGCCACAAGCTATGAGACAGATCCCCGCTACCCAGCGTTTATTGAACCTATCAACAATCTTACCCGCAGGGAAGCTCAGCAAGACGTTGATGCTCCCATTAATCAGACTCAGAGTACCCCATTGCCATGTATTCAAGCCGATAATCTCTGTTGCCCTGATTATCCAGAACGGACTTACCATGCTAACAACAAAGGTTGTAGCCATAACCAGCAAACTATACCTAATGAGAGAACTAGATGCACCTCTAACAGTCCGGATCATGTCCTTGTAAGACTCCCAGACGAGACCCGGCACACGACCAACGGTGATATTCAAACCAGGACCAGAGGCTTCACGCACCTCTTTCAAGTACTTGAGGCGAAGCGTAGCAACTAAGAGAGCTGCGAAGAACCCTGCACCGTATAATCCTTTGATGGCTGTTTTGATGCCGATCTGGTCTATGAGCCATCCTCCTATCAACGGTGATGCTACTCCGAAGGCTCCCGGGATGGCCATCGTCGCTGCGAAGCCAATACCTCGTTTATCCGCGGGTATACTGTCCGCCATTAGTGCTTGCATGGCTGGAATATAGAAGGTGACAAGACTCTGCATGAACATACCAACCGCGACCCATCTCCAGCTCTCTGTGAAGACAAAGATGAGGAACGTAAAAGCATAGACATATGTCATGTACGCCATAACCTTGATTCTCCCCTGATAGTCAGCGATGTAGCCGCCAAGAGGATACAAGAGCATTGATGCCAAGTTTCCCACAGCCATAACTTGTCCTATGGTCTCATATTCTCCGCCGAGAGCCATTACGTAGAGGCTGAGATATGGCCAGATAATGTCGATGCTGATACGCCACAGGCTACTGCAAACTGTGAGCACTAGCACGTTGCCTCGCATTATCTCCCTTATCTCGGAAAACAAGTTTTGTCACGTTTAGGAAAGGCTCGATGTCTTTAAACCCGTCGGACTGAATTAGTGTGCATGTATCACTTTGGCTATGGTTCAAACCTGAATCAAGAGTTTCTACAACAGTATCTACCCAGTGCACGTTTCGTAATGAAAGCATATCTCCCAAACTATGAGGTGCAGTTCAGGTTCTGGAGCAAGAAACGACAGGGCGGTATAAGTAGTATTATCGAGAAACCCGGTGGCTTGGTTCATGGGGTCATCTACGATTGTGATGAAGCCGAGATTAAGGAACTTGATATCCTTGAGAGTGTTCCACAGGGACTTTACAAACGCGAAGTGTTCAAGGTGTTAGGTGAGGATGGGAAATGGCATGATGCTGATCTTTACAGGGTGGCTAATCCGAAGGGGCCTTTCACTCCTGCAAAAGGGTATGTGGAACTTATGTTGACTGGGGCAAAGAAACATGGGCTTGATCCTAAGTATATCAAGGTGATTGAGGCTATCTATGCGCGCTCACTATAGTGAATAGACTATCTCTCCATCAATAATTGTTTTCAAGACCTTTGCTTCTAGTATTTCCTCATGTGGTAACGTAGTGATGTCTCGGTCCAGTACCACGAAGTCAGCGAATTTTCCAACCTCTATAGAGCCCTTGGTGTCTTCTGTTCCTTCTAGGTATGCAGCGTTCCATGTGTATGCTCTGATAGCATCAATTATTGGGATTGCCTCGTCTTTACAGAGGTATTTGCCGCTTCTACTTTTCATAGATACCAGTTAATGCGTAGCTTGAGCCAAATCCGTCACTGTTTCCAGCAGCAATTATGCCGTGGTCTCGGAAACTCTTCATCGGGTAATAGCCGCATAGTCTGTCTGGTCCAAGTGCGGCAATGTGGCTGTCTCCGATGGGGTAACAGAAACCGATGCTGGCGCTGATGTTGACTCCAAGCTCTTTGAATCGTTTTAGTTGACGGGGAAGAACATAGCCTGCATGTTCTATTCTGTGTCTGTGGTCTTTCCATGGCTTGACCTTGAGAGCTTCCTCGATGGCGTCTAATGAGAGATCGATGGCTCTGTCTCCTATCGCGTGAATACATACCTGTATCCCAGCTACATGACACCTTGTTACCTCGTCTACAAGTTCCTCACGTGTACACCTTATGATACCATTGTTACCCGGGTCATTGGCGTAATCCTCATACAAGGCAGCTGTGAGACTTCCCATCGCACCATCAGTGCCCACCTTGACGCTAACCACCCTCAGCCTGTCACTCCATTTGAAAGGTGTGCGTAAGCCTTGTCTCGCTAGATCACTTGTGGCGTATCCTTTGTAGGGTGTCATGCCATCCAGCATCAAGCCGATTCTGATATTGAGTTTTTTCTCGTGGTCTAGTTTCTGGTATGCTAATGCCTGTGGGGCTTTTATGTGGGCTTCATGGATGCTTGTTAATCCCCAGCTCAGATACATTTCTTCTAGTGTAGGCCAGTTCTTGGCAAGTTCCTCCACTTCCTCTTCTGGTGTAAGTTTAGGGAAGAGTCCTCTAACCATGTCCATAGCTGCGAGTTCATCGAGTCTACCCGTAGGCACACCATTATCGTCTCTTTCAATGTTGCCACCCGGGGGCTGTGGGGTGTCTTTGTTTATCCCTGCGAGTTCAAGCGCCATGGTGTTGGCTACGGCGTTGTGTCCTCCTGCTCTTCCAAGATAGATAGGGTGCTTCGTTGATGCCTTGTCCAGGTCGTGGCGGTTGGGGAATCGTTTGTCGCTCCACTGGGACTCGTCAAACCATGATCCTATTACCCATTCACCGGGTTTCTTTGAGGCTGCTTTTGTGTTTAGTCCTTTGATTACTTCTTCTAGGCTTTTCATTGATGCGCAGTTGACCCAGTCTAGCTGGAGTCCTTTCCTGATGCAGTGCTCGTGTGTGTCTATGAACCCGGGGAGCAGAAGGGTTCCCTTCAAATCTATTTTCTCTGTATCCTCGTGGGCGAGTTTAAGCACCTCTTTGCTTGTTCCCACCTTGATTATTTTTCCATCTCGGATAGCTACGGCTTCTGCCTCTGTGCCATCCTTGTCTACTGTGTATACTTTCCCGTTGTAGAGAATCATGTCAGCGCCAAACAGTTTTTCCAAAACAAGACACCCAAGAATCGAGTGTTCTCAAACTATATAATACTCGCCTCCATAGAATCTTGATCAAATGAGCGACTGGATCGTTACAGTATTTCTTGGAGATAGTCTTACCACAGGGTTCCAGCAGGGACCGGGGTATTATCCGCCACGTTATTATCCTTTCACTAACATGCTGGAGTCTGCTCTGAGACGTCAATTGACGGCACTGGGTTCTGGTAAGGACTTGGTGGTTGTTAATCAGGGAATGGACGGTGATAGTACATTTGGGATGCTTAACCGGTTCACAGGTAGCGTTGAAACAGAGAACCCGGACTTGGTGCTCATCTGGGGTGGAATCAATGACCTTACTTCGAGGCATCCTCCAGAGGATGTTTTCCCAAATCTTGTTGATCTCATAGAGCGTACTAAAGCCATCAACGCGGTACCTATTTTATTGAACGTGGCTCCTGTGGCGGGGACACATTTTAATGAGACAGTATTGGGGCTTAACAAGCTCACTGAAAAGTACTGTAACGAGCATGATGTCAAGTATATTGATGTTTTCTCGCTGCTTGTGGATGATGAGGGTAAGCTTGCTGAGGATTTTTCTAATGATGGGGTTCATCTAAGCGTCAAGGCGTATCAGAAGCTGATACCTGTTTTATTCCACGCGATAATGGCTTTAATATCAGACCTCATCTGATTCGCGTAGCATTTATAACGAACCTCAGTATATCGGTGGTGAGGCTTGGAATTGACCAAGAAAAGACGCAGCGGAGGACGCAGCAAGGGAGGGAAAGGGCGATCCGGCATGGTCCAATGCAGCTATTGCGGCGCCCAAGTCCCAAGAGACAAGGCGAAACGCCAGACAAAATACACGAGTCTTGTTGACTCAAGAATATTAAAAGAACTTCGTGATCAGGGGGCGAGTATTAACCGCACCAAGACCACAAAGTACATGTGTATCAGCTGTGCTGTGCACCGCGGAAACGTGAAAATCCGGAGCAAGGACGACAGAAAATATGTCCCTAGGCGCCGGAGACCAAAAAGAAGATAATTTTATCTTTTTTCAATTTCTTTTTTAAAATAAGTTGTTCTCTGAACCACAGTGACTAGTGCTAACACAGCTAGAATGATTACTCCATAGTTTAGCACATTTGGATACCAGAAGGAAACAATACTGCAGACACTCAGGAAAGTCATGCGCTCAGCGCGTTCAGCAAATCCAACTCCAGCCATTTTAACACCCTCCATCTCCGCGCGTGCACGCGTGTAACTAACAATCATAGACGCGAACAAAGTGACCAAGCCAATTAATTGATTACATAAACCAGCTGCTATTATTCCAGTATAGATCACTGCATCACTGTAACGGTCTACAACGCTGTCAAAGAATCCCCCAAAACGCGTCACCTTTCCAGTACTACGTGCGAGAACCCCATCAATAGCGTCTACCAGACCAGAGACGATTATTAGAACCCCCGCATAGATTAAGAAAACCTTGTTTCTAGGTGCCAAGAAAAACAAGTAACCTGTTACAGTAGCTAGTACTCCTCCTAGGATGGTTAGCATATTGGGTGTTATGCCTAGTTTTCCTAGCGGGGCTACCGCTGACTTGACTGTTGCCTCGAACTGTTTTTTGAGCTTGCTTGAGACCAATTTCTGGGGAAAAGAAGTGAAGCTTCGGTAAAAGGTTATCCCAGATGCTCAGCGATCCCCTCTGCCGCCACGAGCCCAGTGGCGGCTGCTCCAACTATTCCCCTGCTCACTCCGGCACCGTCCCCTGCTACGTATAGGTTTGGTATTCGTGTTCGGAGGTGTTTGTCGGTGGCTATTCGCATTGCGTAGAACTTGATTTCTGGTCCATAGATGAGTGTGCTATCGCTGTTGATTCCGGGCATTACCTTGTCTAGCATCTCCAAGCCTTCTGTGAGGTCTGTGATTATCCTTTGAGGGAAAGCCATGGTGAGGTCTCCCGGGGTTACGTCTCTGAGAGTAGGTGTTACGTGGCTTCTGTCTATGCGCTCCCATGTGCTTCTCTGATGTTTACGCAGGTCTCCAAGGCGTTGAAGTATTGGTTTATGTCCTCCCAGCGTGTTTGCGAGCTGAGCTATCCTGTGTCCATATACTGTGGTGTTTTCCAGTGGCTGTGTTAATCTCATGCGTGTGAGTAGTGCGAAGTTGGTGTTTCTGCTCTTGGTGTCTCTCATGCTGTGTCCGTTTGCTCCGAATAATCCGTCGCCGTAGGGTTCTCTGACTACGAAGCCTGCTGGGCATACGCAGAATGTTCGTACAAAATCGTCGTAACTTGGGGTGTACATGTGGAATTTGGGGTCCCAGCATCCGTAGCCGTGGATTACCTCATCCATTACCTCGTTGGGTACCTCTACTCTTACTCCGACGTCTATGGGGTTGTACTTCATGGGTACATTGTTCTTGTTCATCTGGTCTATGAGCCACTGGCTTCCTATCCTCCCGGGGGCTAGGAGTACTGTATCCGCGGGGAATGTCTCATCATCATTAACAATACCCGTTACTTTTCCATCTTTTACTATGATGTCATTGGCGCTGGTCTTGAGCCTGATATCGACGCCGTTGTCCTCTAATTGTTTCTGCATCCGCGCCATAACGTCTGGCAGATAATCGGAGCCAATGTGGTTCTGCTCTATCTTAACAAACTTGATACCGGCTTTACTTGCCTCTGTCTCCAGTTTCTTCAAACCTTCCTCGTCGCTGTGCGCCATTTCGACTCCTAGTTGTGTGAAGCTGTCTCTGATCTGGTATGTGAGTTTCCATGCTTCTTCTGGGGTCATGAACTCTGTGAGGTCTCCTCCGATTCGTGGATGGAAATTGAGTTTTCCGTCGCTATGGAGTCCACTGCCTCCTACGAAGTTTCTTTTTTCGAGAATTGTGACGTTGTATTTCTGGCTGAGTCTATGTGCTGCCCATAATCCGGCTGGTCCGGCTCCGACGATAACGATCTTGCTCAAGGGTTACCGTTGTTATTGCTCCTCGTCTTTCCTTTTAGGGGTATCGATTCGTTTTTCAGTATTTGTGGTACTGATTAACCGGTGTTCTGGTATAGATCAGGTTTAGAAAGAAGCCTTTCTGGGGCCTCTTCTTTGGTTGGGGCCTGTTTTGGGGCTGGGATCGTTTGACCCCCTCCCCCTATGGATGTTTAAGCAGTCGCTTGTATCCCTGCATGTCCCAGTAGATGAGCAGCATCACAGGAAACATGATCACCAAGACATACATCATCACAGCGTCAAGCGTGACACTCAAGAGAAACCAGATCACCGCTAACGAGAAAATAAAGTATAATACAAGTTGTCTAATCCTGCGTGATATTATCTGTCTGAGAGTATCAGGTGGGAATAGCTCAATCCAAGTAGAGTCTGTAACCTCTACTCCAAGTTCTTCATAGAGTTCCAGCAGCTTGGTACCCCAGTAAATATATCCCCCTGTCTTTTTACCAAGCAGTGTTTGGGTTATTGTGAAGTTTACATGGACGTTTTCATCGAAGCCAGAAAACCCTACGTGTATGTTCTTGGGTAGGCTATCCGTTGGTCCCGTATGATATTGTACTATTTCTCCGCTGTAATATGCTTCAAGGTCTTTGGTTGGGTTTTCTTTTGTTACATTGCAGCCGTTGAAACGGAGCCAGATATTGATGGTCTCATAAACCTCTTCCACGGTGCCTTGGTATACTATTATTTTCTGTGTGTAGGGGGCAGTTCTTGTGAACACGTGTCTCAGTATTTGTTATTGTAAGATGAAATAAATTCATCTGTTGAATGAGTCTCTGGGTTGCGTCGCTCCATAAATTTTGCGTCTTTTTGTTAAAAACTTCTTAAATATTCGTATGTAATGTGCTATGCGTGTAACACTTCCTTTGGTGTATTAATTTGAAAGACAGTATGATGGTTGATAGCCCCCTAGGATTGGGGAAAATCGAGGTATTGAAAACCTCAGATATGTTCAACGGAAACCCGGAGCCCAGAAGGGGAAAAGTAAGAGACGTCTATGATATGGGCGATCACATGTTTATCGTCACAACAGACCGTATCAGCGCATTTGACGTGGTCTACCCTACACTGATACCCCACAAAGGTCCAAGCCTCCACGCCCTGAGCCTATTCTGGTTCAAAGAGACCGAGGATATAATCAAAAATCACCTTCTTGAGGTCGTTGATGAACGCACAGTCAAGGTTGTCAAAGCGAAACGAGTTGACGTCGAATGGGTGTGCAGAGCTTATCTCTATGGTTCAGCTTGGAGAGCATACAACAAGGGTGCAAGAACCATCAGCGGTGTTGATCTGCCTGATGGTCTGGTGATGGCTGAGGAGCTGCCTGAGGTTATTCTGACTCCAACCACCAAGGAAGACTCAGGACACGACATGGAGATTAGTAAATCCGAGGCAATCGAGCGAGGGCTCAGCACCAAGGACGAGTGGGAGCTACTAGAGGAAGCCACGTTCAAGCTATTCGAGCGATATCAAAAAGTCTCCAAGAAACATGGCTTGATCATACCTGATTTCAAACTAGAGTTTGGCACTGTGGGCGACGAGTACATTCAGATCGATGAACCTCCAACCCACGACAGCGCAAGATACTGGGCAGAACAGTTCTATGTGCCCGGTAAACCACAGGAAGCCACATGCTTGGATAAGGAGTTCCTAAGAAGCTACCTACGAAACATCGGATACATGGGTGACGGACCACCGCCAACCATCCCAGCTCCTGTTGTACGTGAAGTAAGCAAACGCTGTATGGCATCATACAAGGTGCTCAGCGGACAAGCAAAGCTGGAAGACTTCAACCTCAAGACAGTAGATCAGGTAATGGAGGAGCTATAGTGGAGCTTCGGGAAAAATGCGGTGTATTCGGTATCTATAGCCCGGATGAGCAGATTTTCCCGTACCTCTACTGGGGCATGCTCGCCCAGAACCATCGTGGACACCAGAGCCACGGCTTCGCAACATATAATGATGGTTTGGAGTTCTACACTGAACTCGGATTAATTCCACCAATCAAGGAACCCGGAAAAGAAAGCCGAGTAAAGCAACTACCCGGAAACATAGGGATCGCAAACGTCAGGTACACTACCAGTGGAAGCAACGAGTATGCTGCATTATGCTATGACGCCATGCCTATACTGAGTGTCGGTGAGTCACGTAGCCTCGTACTGAGCTTCAACGGAAACATCGTCAACGTCAGAGAACTCCAAGAAAAAGTAGGAGTAAACAAAGACACATCAGACAGCCACGCCCTAGCAGCCCTCATAGTCAAGAAACTAGAAGAAACAGGAAGCCTACCAAAGGCGGTCACCGAGCTAATGCAGGTTGTTGATGGAGCCTACAGCATCACAGGCATCCTCGACGACGGCACATTATTCGCTTTCAAGGACCCTTGGGGCATCAAACCCCTCTGTTATGGGTTTAGTGACGGAAAATACGCTTTCAGCAGCGAGAGCACAGGCTTAGCCATCAATGGAATCGAGTGGCAGCGTGAACTTAGACCTGGTGAGTTGCTGGTTGTTAAGGATGGGATGATGTCTCAGGTTCAAGCATATCCTAGTAAGGAGCAGGCATTCTGTGCCTTTGAGTATGCTTACTTTAGCAGACCAGATAGCAGATTCAATGGAAAATACGTCTATGAGGTACGCCGAGACCTTGGAGCGGCATTAGCCCGAATATACAAGGATAAGGCTGATCGCTGTGATGTGGTTGTTTGTCTGCCTGAGAGTGCTAACGATGCTGCTTATGGGTTCCATGAGGCGTCTGGGCTCAGATGGGAGATGGCGTTAAGGCGTCACAGGTATGTTTCTCAGCGTGCTTTCATTACTGATGGCGTAGACCGTCAAAGCGTCATATATCGTAAACTCAACATTTTGGCGCCTAAGATTGTGGGTAAGCGTATCGCGGTGGTTGATGACAGCATCGTCAGAGGCGACACGATGCGTGGAAACATCAAACGCCTCAGAGACGCGGGTGCTCGAGAAGTCCACCTATTCATCAGTTACCCCAAGATCATTGGACCCTGCTTCTACGGAATCGACATGAGCACATACAGTGAGCTGATAGGTGCAAGGATGAGTTCAGAGGAGATGGCGGAAGAGCTTGGCGCAGACAGTGTCAACTATATGCCCATTGATGAGTACATCAAAGAGACGGGCATGAGACGAGATCAGCTGTGTATCGGCTGTATATCCAACAAGTACCCGACTCCTACAGCTGACAAAATTGCATCCGATATACGTGAAGAACTCGCCAAGGGCGGCGAAGAGAAAGGCAGAGCCTACGAGTAGCCCCTATTTTTCAGCTTCTATTTTGAATATTGATAATGTTAGCAGTATCAGTGCTGTGAATCCAGCGATCTCTGGGCTTACTCTATATGGTCTTACTTGTGTATCTGATTTCTCGCTGTAGATTATCTCGTACCCTGTTTCAGTCTCCTCTAAGAACATGAGGTGTGTCTTTGTTGGGTCTAGGTTGCTTGCTGGTACCAGTATCTCTAGTTCCGCTACTGATCCCTTAGAGTAGAGTGGAGCCATCTCTATGGTCTCTGTCTTGAGTATTCTGTCAACCTGCACTG
>JAHLLU010000034.1 GCA_020444005.1 archaeon | reverse complement strand
ACTGGTCTTGTTTCACCGAATACGATGGATATCCACGTATATCTACCATCGATCTCAACACCGTAAATATAGAAGATTCTTCCCCCATCATCTAGGTGTCTATGGTCCTCCAGTCCCATAACGTGGCTCAGATAATAGACGGCTCGACGCGCCTCGATTCCATTGTACTCTATCATTACGTGGTTGATGGGTGTCTCGCCATCCCTAAGATACTCCTTCAGAACCGGCAGATGATTAAACTCCCCAAACTCCACGGGGGTGAATCTCTCAGGATTTGACGCGACTAAACCATACTCTACATACAGCCAAGCGGGAACATCCTCAGCTACACCCGGTAAAACAGGTTCATCTCTGGTTCCCACACCAACAACAAGCAACGGGAAAAACAGAACAAAGGATAATCCGAGAACTGTTTGAAGCTTCTTATTCACTGCAGTCCACACCAAGTATGTTCACACATGTTTTTCATCCTCTCTTCTTACATTGAACTCCCTGCCCCACTGCACCGCACCATAAATCAACACAACTAGACTGGGGGCTCCAATATATCCCAACGGCTTATAACGGGTGATTCTAACAGTCACATCCTTAACCATATCCCTGTCCGAGACCCTGACCTTGTTGTTCAGTACAACGTGGACGGTGCCAACCCACCGGGTATCCACCCTAAGATACTCCCAGTAGTTAGAGCCAACCAGCATCTTTTTTCTTTCATTGATTAAAGTATAGTTTTCTGACTCAAAGTAGCCATAATTCTCATCGTCCATGATGAGTATCTCAAGTATGTTCCTCTCGTACTCTGGTACTCCGGGCACCTGAACCGTGGCTGCTGCCTGTATGCTTTGACCAGGGTAGACTTGTATCGCGTACTGGACATAATCGTTTGGCGGTATCGATACTTGTTCATCAACCAGTATCGTTGAACCCACGCCAGCAAAAAGCATCCCCAGTAAACCCAAAGCCACAATGTGAATAGGACGAACCCAGCTAAACATTCAAATTAAGCTGATGATACACGTGTTTAAGGATTCTCCCCTTTTTCAGAGATGTTATCTAGGATTCTTGTTTTACTTGTATTATGAGTACACAGTTTAAGGTCCATGGCTACACCGTGGACGATTTAATGAAGATGAGCAAGGATAACCTCCGAGCCGTATTCCATGAGCGAACACACCACACTATAGAGGTCTATATCTACAGGATACTAAACGGCACCCATGAACTACCTGAAGACTTTGGCGTGGTGGCTGAGAGGCTTCTTGAGATCTGGAAACAACGGGGCTTCAGTACAGACTCACCTGACATCCAGTGGTGTATCAAATACATAGATGCAGCTAGACGCCTCAGAGAAGGCAAACCAGCGAACCTAGAAACCACGCCCTGGGTGGGGTTCAGCGAGTCCGAGGCAGCAACCATCGAGCGTCTCATCTACGGACGTAAAAGCATCAGACAGTTCAGACCCGAACCAGTCCCAGACCACATGATCAAACGAATACTCAAAGCAGGACTCTACGCGCCACACGGCTGCAACGTAGGCTGCACAAGGTTCCTAGTGCTCCATGACCCAGAGGAGCAGAAACTGGTAAGCAGCGATATTCCCATAGAGAACTGTGTTATGATCGTGGTTCTCCAAGAACTCAGCATGTACCATACCCTCAGATTCGAGAAATACGTGCCACAGAACCTCTACTATGATGCCGCAGCCGCAGCAGACCACATATGCCTGATGGCTCACGCCCTAGGTCTAGGACACTGCTGGTTGACCCACGGAGAAGATACACAGAAACGTCTCAGAGAACACTTTCATCTTAGCCCAACAATGACAAGCAGAAATCATATCATCATTGGTTGGCCCGCTGAGGAGACCCTGAAATCCGAGAGAATGAATCTATATGAGGCGATACTAAACTAGGGGATATGAAGCCCCTCATCCTCTTCGACATGGACGGCACCCTAATAATACAGGAAAAACCACCAGAATACAAGGGCACCAAGACCCACTATGGACCATATTTGTCCATTAAAAGCCAGATGAAGGAGATAGTAATCAAACACGGTGTACCCTCTGAGCTAGTAATGCCATTGGATCGTATGGCTACCATCTGGAACACTACTAGAAAATACCTTGAGGAGAATGACTACCCTGATTCTGAGATTAAGGCGGTAATGACCGAGATCAATGAACCGTTCATGGTGGAGGAAAGAGCAGACCACGAGATCAGCGTACTAATCCCAGAAACCATACCGGGGCTAAAGAAACTCAAAGACCTAGGCTACACTATGGGTCTAGTGACCACAGCATCAAGAGAATCCTATGACAGGATAAGCCGAGGGAAAAACTATGGACGCTTCGGAGAATACTTCAAACACTCCATAACACGTGACGAATGCCATTACATCAAACCCGACCCAGAGCCATTCAATAGAATACTAGACCTATACAACAGAGACGACTTCTTCTACATAGGTGACTCAGATCACGATGCTTATGCTTGCACCGCTGCTGGAGGGCGCTTTGTTCTACTAAACACACGTTGTTATGATGAAGAGACTGTTGGCTCGTTTTCTCCCTATGCGGTTATTGACCGATTATCAGAGCTACCTGCGGTCTTAGAAAAAACGATGTAAAAGAAACTTTTAAGCGATCAGTAGATTTTTTGAGGACTTTACGCCTTCGGTTTTCTTGACCCGGACATTGAGCAACTCGCTCAAACAGTCATAATTTCTTGTTTTGAACCTAGCCACGATGTCAAAATACCCATGAACAGTATGAGCCTCAGCTAACTCCTCAAACTTTCTAAGCTTCTCAAGCACCTTCCGCTCAGCCCCATGACTGGTTGTGATTAAAACAATAGCCTCTGGTTCTTTGTTCACGGAAAAAGGCTGAAGTAGATCAGGTGTATGTGTGTTCATACTCTGGGTTTTCCTCAGTCTCTGATTCCTGTGGTTGGGTAATGAGTTTCCCAGTGCTTTTCTTGAACTCTATCTCTATCTCAAGCTCATCTTCATCCAGATCAATGTCAACCTTTGCCTGTCCAGTTGATTTGAATGGTAGAATCCATTCATCTGAGATTATCTTGAGATCTTCTTCGCCTTCCACTTGGGTAGCTAGGTTTCTCAAAAACGATGCTAGCTCGTTTCTACTCATATAGAACTCTTGGGAGAATTCTCCTTTGATGATTTTTTTCTCCACTGAGGGTGTTTTCTTTATCTCCATATTGTATCAAGTATCCATCTGATCAATAAAACATATAAATATTCTTTGTAATTTTATACTTGATATGATAGAGGTATTTAGCAGCAAAAACAGGCTCCAGATACTGAAACTACTTAGTCGAAGAGACAGATACGTTTCAGAGATAATGGATTTAGCCTCTATGGATGGTAAGAACGCAAAACACCATCTAGACACATTAGAGGAATCAGGGTTAATCAAGAGCTACATGGTTGGAAGGAAAAAATATTATAAATTGATAAAGGAGGTCCGTTTAGAGATCACGCCTCCCCCGGAAGGTAAATTTATCCTCTATACAACTGGCTAGGAGAGACAAACTCTACAGGAATACCAGTTTTCTTCTCTATTGCTTATCCTCCATTTTAGGATAATATCTCATTTCATCAATTGCATTCTCTACCATGGCAAATGAATGTAAAATGATGAAAAAGTTCATCAAAGTCAATACAAGGTTTAACCAGTTTTCTATAAACGCATTAAACAGAGCAACTGCTATGTTAAATGCAGCTATGAAAAACAGGCGTGTCGCAGTCCGCGATAATTCCATATCGTGTTCAACACCTTGCCACTGTTTTTCTCGATCTAATTTAAAAATATCTTGAAGGTTGTTGAAATTTTTTCATTAAGTAATTATTAAAAAAAGTGTCTTTAGTTTTCTGTTAAATTTAGATGAATGAGTTTCTTTATGATTTAAGAGTTGTATGAGGGTTACCAAATATGCTTGTTACATGAGACTAAGATTCGGTTATGGGTTACCAGAGGTTTAATCCAAAGAAAAAGACATTTCCATTCAAATCAATGAACCCTTTAGTAGTATTTACACCGCCCTCGTTTGGATTGTCCCAGTTCACTATCTCTTGGTCAGAGGCAAGAAATGGACGAATGTACTTTGACGTTGCCCTGTCAGCATGCCATGAGTATCTGGGTATAGAATCTGTTTCAAAATTGATAACATCATATAGGATTACGTGTGTAAAGTTTACTTCATCAAACTCTTGATTCAAAGCTTCTAGTATCTTTTTTTCTACATACTCATCTTGATGTAGTCGATAATATGGGACAACTAACCCAGTTACAATTATCCCAGAAGCAGATAAGATAACGATAATTGGAATGGTTGCTTTGTTCATCTATCAAAAATACACTGTCTTGCTTCTTAAGAAAATAGCGCATATTAAGAAATAACGATTCTGCACTTGCAAAAATTAATAATGAATAAATTCATTTGTTATACTGCAAGAAATTCAATATCCCTGTTACATGAGACTAGTACACAATGATGGGGAAAATATTGTTGGATTTGATTATCTTCTTCTAGCCATAAACCCAATCGTTGCAACGAGATTTGTGAATAAAATCATGAAAATCACAATATCCGTAATTGACTGTAAGTCTAAACCCAACTCCAATGGCATAAAAGCAGTTAAACCCGCAGTAAGACCCCTTGAAACCATCAGAGACACTATTAATGCATTTTCCATGTACCGCTCATCAAACAACCCAATAATCTTGTAACTCGTCCACCGGCTTATAATCATTAAACCAGTCAACGCAAGAGCAACTAACAACGTGCCACCATTCACTGCTTCAAGGTTGAACATTAAACCCAGAACGAAGAAGAAAGTATTCTTAACCAAAAAAGTAACCTCATCCTGCATTATCTCGATATCAGTGAAAAACCGTAACACATTTCGTCTAATGCTTAGACGTGTTCTGAAAAACTTGGGTAGATTACCTATTGTAACAGCAAATATCATCACTGCAATAACCCCGCTTCCCCCTCGGCTCTCCGTAAAGGCATGCAATATTATTGCGATAGCCAGTGTAGTCAGATATTTCAAAGCCAATTCTTTCTTTAATCTCACTAGCACCAGTGTCCATATTGAGGAAAACACCCCACCCAGAAAAACAGCAACAAAAAGATAACGAAATATACCCATTACCGTGGCTGATGCACTAAGCCTGAGGTTTACAGCTTGAATCAGTATTGATACGGCTGTGATTATAGTTACATCATTGATTATAGACTCAAATACAAGCATCTGAGTAACTGCCGGGTTGAGCCTCATTCTCGACGTAAAATAAAGTATAGGCAGCGTGGAAGTACCGCTACATATTATACCAAGGATCAAACTGGAATGGAGAGACCAACCTAATACAAGGTTGAGAAAGCCTCCACATAATAAACTGGTAGTAATTAGCACAATTACCGTGAAAATGGTCGAGGTTCTCATGTTTTCTATTGCTTCTTGGATGTCAGTTGTTAACCCGCTTTCCACAAGTATGATCACTATGCTAAGTGTGAAGACATGGGTGATAATTCCCCTGATATCAGCCAACTCTATTAAACCTGATACGGGTCCAAGAAATAGCCCCAACACTATCATGAAGATTGATTCTGGAATACCCGTCTTGTCAAATAATAAGTGTCCAATGACTGCTATTATCACTGTGAACCCCATTATCGTCAAAACGTTGAAATGCATACAACTTCACAAGGTGCTGAATTTTCTAAGATTACAATGAAATTATCTATCCCTTATTAACCCTATCGCACTTTCTGCAATATTTATAATACCTCTACAAAACTTTGGTCTACTAAAATCATCTTGAATCTACATCGTATCAAAGCTACATGCAATTGATCCTCTAATACTATACAAACGAGAATTGAACCCATATCACCCTAAATCATAGATAAGTAGCGAAAACCCATTACCGTATATGTTTAAATAGAGTAATCCTCGTTACCATGAAAATGAAAAAGACTAAGCAGCTTCTCTGCTACTTAGCCGTTTTAACACTGGCAATACTATCATCAAACACACTCACTGCCTTCGGGAGCACACCATCAGTAAACGAGTTATCACTAGACCACGTATTCACGGAAAACATCCTCACACTCATCGGACTAATCATCGTACTCGCCTTCATAGGCAGCAAACTATTCAACAGACTAGGCATACCCCAGATAGTAGGCTTCATCATCACTGGAGTCGTCTTTGGCCCATCGTTCCTGAATATCGTGCCCATCGAACTCTCCTCTGAGCTACTGTTTATCAGCGAGATCGCCTTGGGGCTCATCGGCTTCGATATAGGCAGCCACCTCAAACTCAGCGAGATACGCAAGATAGGACGCAGCATACTAACTATCCTAATCTTTGAGGCATTCGGAGCATTCTTCCTAGTAGCCGCAGGCGTTTACCTATTCACACGCGACCTTAACACCGCACTGATGTTCGGCGCAATATCCACCGCCACAGCACCAGCTGCTACCGTTGACGTACTCGCAGAATATGACGCCAAAGGGCCTCTCACAACCAGCCTACTCGCAGTAATCGGATTAGATGATGCATTAGCCTTACTCCTTTTCAGTCTTAGCAGTGGATTCGTAGAGAATCGCTTATCAGGCAGTGCCTCAGCATCCATACTCGATATTCTACTAGTACCTATCGTTGAGATCGGAGGCTCAATCATTCTAGGTATATTGATGAGCCTAACACTAGACTATCTACTTCACAAGATTAAAGGTCAACACGATGGAATGGCGATCTCAATCGGCTTCGTCTTTCTAGGCGTAGGATTATCCGTCACACTTGGAATGTCATTGATTCTTACCACAATGGCAATTGGATTCATACTAATCAACCGCTCACCCGAACATGGCTACAGAATCAGATACACCATCGAACAAGCAGGTCCCGTACTCTACGTACTATTCTTCGCATTGATAGGAGCCAGATTCCAGTTATCCCTACTACCAACAATGGGAGTACTCGGTTTAATCTACGTCTCACTACGAACAATAGGAAAATATCTTGGAGCACGATTCGGAGGCGAAATAGGTGGAGCAGAGCCAAAAGTATGCCAAAACCTTGGCCTCGGCTTACTGAGTCAAGCAGGAGTAGCCGTTGGACTAGCGATAAACACAGGCACACGTTTCCTAGCCTATGGTCCAGCAGGTGAAGCACTAGGATACTTGATCATCAACGTAATCACCGCATCCACTTTCATAGTACAAATAATCGGACCAATATGCGTAAAATCAGCCATAACCCGGGCAGGTGAAATAGGCAAAGGTCTTGGAACCGTTGACGACTGGGCTACAGAGACCACAAACTAAAACATGTGGGTCACAACGACCCTTAACCCAATAAGAATCAATATCAAGCCACCGACAATCTGAGCCTTCTTACCAAACCTAGCCCCCGTTTTATTGCCTATTGTTAGCCCGATGAATGTGAAGATCAGTGTCCCTGCACCCATGTAGAGGCTTGGTATCCATATGCTTAGTTGCTGTAGACTGAAACTGAGTCCCACTGCTAACGCGTCAATGCTTACAGCGATTGTGAACATGATGAGACTAGAAAAATCCAGCAAGTCACAAGCGTTTACCTCCTCGTTTTCCTCATCGAGACCCTCACGTATCATCTTTCCACCAACAAACGCCAGTAAAACAAACGCTACCCAGTGATCCCACTGCTGAATTAACCCAATAATTGTAGAGCCAAGAAACCAGCCCAGTATAGGCATAACAATATGCGCAGCACCAAAAGTCGAGCTTACCTTCACGTTATCTTTGAAACAAATCTTTCCGAGTCCAAACCCTGCTACGAGGGCAACGCTGAATGCATCCATAGCTAACCCCACCGATAAGAGTACCAGTGAGTAGATGTCCATGCCTTGACTCATAGTATCCTACTGCCTAGTCTGCATTGGTTTAAAGATTTATGTTAGAGATTCCTGCCTATCTCCTTCGCCTGCTCCAGAAGCTCCTTATTGGACTCCACAGGGTTCTCACCTGTTCCCGGAGCAACCAAGTTGATGGACTTTTTCATCTCATACCAGTTCCATATCCCATCAAGCCAATCCAACACATGATCATAAGCATCCGGCTCTTCCCTACCATATGTGATAATATTTACTGGCTGAGCCTTCGGCCATTTTTCAGCGTTCTCTTCGCTATAGTATTTGTTATAGTAATAGGTTCTGTTGATGAAGTTGAATGTCCGGGTGTCCACCTGTCCATACCAGATTGGGGCACCAAGCACCAAAGCGTCCATTGACTCAAGATCAGGCTGCATCTTATCAAAATCGTCCAACGGCAGGAGAACCTTTTCCTCAAAATATCCGATTTGACCTATGAAAACGTCTCTAAGTCTCCACGTTACCACAGTATGTCCTGCATCTAGGGCTCCATCAAGCACCGCTCTAACAAGCTTGTATGTATTTCCCTCATGTTTTGGTCCGCCTATTACTCCTACTACTTTCAAACCTTATCCTGCATTCTGTGGCTTCATACTGTAAATATGCTTCCTTTCGCATGTTTTTTACATCCATAACCCCATGATCCAGATATGATGAAAGAAACTGCTTGGAAATGGATCGATGAACACCGAGAAGAGTTCATCGAGGTAAGCGACAAGGTATGGGAGTACGCCGAACTCGGATTGGTTGAACACAAATCCGCAAAGCTGCACGTCGAGACCCTGAGGAAACATGGTTTCAAGGTAGATCACGGCGTAGCCGGTATGCCCACAGCCTTTGTAGCAACATGGGGAGAAGGCGAACCAGTAATCGGGTTCATGGGCGAATACGACTCACTACCCGGCATCAGCAACAAGGCTGTACCCTACAGAGAATGGCTCGTGGTTGATGGCTGTGGACATGGCTGCGGACACAACGTCCACGGCACCAGCGGATTCATGGCTGCAATCGCCACCAAAAACGCAATGGAAAAAGAGGGCATCAAAGGCACTATCAAGGTCTATGGAAGCCCAGCCGAGGAAAACTACGACGGCAAAGCCTACATGGTCAGGGCAGGCTTGTTCAAAGGCGTTGATGCCTGTCTGAGTCACCACCCAGGAGGCATGAACGTCGCCGGACTAGCCTCAAGCAACGCAGTAAACAGCGTCAAATACGAATACTTCGGAAAGACTGCTCACGCAGCTGGAAGCCCCGAACATGGAAGAAGCGCGTTGGATGCCATCGAGTTGATGAACATTGGCGTCAACTATCTCAGAGAACACGTGGTACAAGAGGCTCGTATTCACTATGTTATCGAGGAAGGCGGAGGACAACCCAACGTCGTCCCAGACTATGCCCGAAGCTGGTACTACATCAGGGCACCAGAGCGTTCACAGGTCCAACAAATCTACGAACGAATAAACAAAATCGCGGAAGGCGCAGCCATGATGACCGAGACCACGCTTAAAGTAGATCTCATAGCGGCAATCTACAACAAGATACCCAACAAGGTACTCAGTGAGCTTGTCACAGCAAACATGCGTGAGATTGGACACCCCGGCTGGACCAAAGAAGAGGAAGAGTTTGCGGCAAAGATAGCCGAGACCCTTGACAAGGACGCTAAGATGCAGAGTCTACGAAAGTATGGTGTGCCAAACGCGGAGAAGTACAAGGACGTCAACCTGATGACTGATATCCTTGATGCTTGGAACGACGGCGAGGTAAGCAAAGGCTCAACCGATGTCTCTGATGTATCTTGGCAATGCCCCACAATGGAGTTCGGCACAAGCTGCAACGTGCTTGGTGCACCGGGTCACGACTGGAGATTCACAGCGGTAAGCGGCATGAGCATAGGTCATAAGAGCTTAATATTTGCGGCTAAAACCATGGCGGCATCAGCGTTAGACCTCTTCACAAAGCCGGAGTGGCTGGAGAAGGCGAAGAAGGAGCATAAGGAGCGATTGGGCGATAGAGTCTATACTAGTCCTATTCCTCCTGATGTTGATCCTCCGTTGGAGATCGCTGAAGAGGCTTGGAAGAAGCTCAAGGGTAAGCAATAACCCTAACTTTTTTATTCAATTTTTACTATATTCAAAATAATTATAACTAAACTTCTCAACCTTCTACCATGGTGTCCTATAGCGGAAAATCCATTATCAAACTCGGGTTGATTTTATTCCTCTTAACTGCGTTATACACAGGCATCTCTGTCTACGCACAGTCAAATACGATAAATGGAACCATGGGGTCCTACAACTTCCCCGCTGGTCAATACGAAATAATCAGCCAAGCCGATGATATTTTCTCCCCAGTAGCAATAATTTCAGAAGGTAAACCCCCTTCCTCAACCTATTCTTACATCTCCGAGGGCAATGGATACTTGTATGTACAGTTTGAGCCTACCGCAGGCAACTGGCTGCTCGTCGAAGTCGGAGACGAGACCGGTAGCTGGGGATATACAGACAGCTTCAGTGTAAATGTTCAAGATGGCGAGACCGTCACCTTCACAGTTACACCTCCTTCTAGACAGACAGACTATGAGATGCTTCAAGACGACGAATCTGGTCCGATTACCTTTATTGATACCTTTTCATGGGACACAACATCTGGTATCATCTCTTATCAATTGGAGCTAGTAGATGTCCCCGATGTCGAGTTCGGTTGGTATCCAAGAGAGCCTGCTCGTGGAGAGGATGTTACCTTCTATACTCAGGTGAACACCATGACCGTAAGCTCCATGACTTGGCTCATCAATGGTGTTGAGTTAGATTCCTCGTATGGCTCATCAACATGGACCTATACAAACATACAGGATGGCGTCTACGCTGTAACCTTACGCGTAGAGGACATGTTTGGCGCGACAGCTGAGAAGACCTACACGATTACTGTGGGTGAGTCGCAAGTATTTCAAGGGGTTATTTTTGATGATCTTGGCAACCGGTACGAGGACTTGACGGTTCATTTCTACTGGAATGACGTGCTTCAAGGAACCACGTACACCGATGCGGATGGTCACTATGAGTTTACATCGGTAAACGGGCAGCCAATCACCTTACCTTTGAATGGTATGGGTGAAGTGAAGATAGAGTTCGTGGACAAGGATCACGTGTTTGAGATACGCGACCTCAAAGCAGATAAGACAAAACCAGTCTCGGTTACTTATCCTGTCACTGCTATTACTTCGGTTGACCAGTTGGAGTATAATATTGGTTTTTATGGCGATATGGCGGATGACGCTGATACCCCCCAAGTGAATGAGGCGCTAACAGATGATCATGCCTTGGTCTTCTATTATACAAATATCGCGAAACGGTTCTACGATGAAAAACTCAACTACATCTTCTGGAATACACCCCTCTATGTGACTACAGATGATAAAAATACAAATGAAGCATATTTCAAGTCAGGAAATAACCCCGAGA
>JAHLLU010000033.1 GCA_020444005.1 archaeon | reverse complement strand
ACTGCATCCAAGACCCTAGGTGTAACTATAATTGATCTGTTAACTCATCCCGCTGATCTCGCTGAAGCAAACAAGGAGTTCGTTGAACGGACTGGTGGTGGTATTGGTGGTAGCAAATGGGTTGCACCTTTGTTGTCCAAGGATTTCTATCCTCCGATTGATCTGCCTTGGCCTGAGTATGTGACTACTCAGCGTGGATATGAGTGGAGTCTCACCAAGCCGGGTCCCGATAAGGAGTACAAGACGCTCTACGAGGGCATCTAACACTTTTTTCTTTCAACAGATTTTAATGCGTAGTCAACGATTATTAACGGAATAAATATGGCAATTCCTCCAGACATCGAAATTGCTCAGAGCGCAGAGCTCAAACCAATCACAGAGATAGCTGCGAGTCTTGGACTCACAGACGATGACATTGAAATGTATGGTAAATACAAGGCAAAGATCAAACCAGAGGTCCTACGAAGTAGACAGGACAAACCTGACGGTAAACTAATCGTTGTTACCGCGGTTACCCCCACCAAGACAGGTGAAGGTAAGACCACAATGGCAGTTGGTCTGGCTCAGGCACTTGGACAACTAGGGAAGAAAAACATAGTAGTCCTCAGACAGCCAAGCCTCGGACCCGTATTCGGCATAAAAGGCGGAGCAGCCGGCGGCGGATACGCACAGGTATTACCCATGGAAGACATCAACATCCACTTCACAGGTGACCTCCACGCCATCACATGTGCACACGACCTGCTCACAAGCCTCATGGAGAATCATATCTACAGAGGAAACGAGCTAGATATTGACATCAAGAACGTAATGTGGAAACGTGTACTGGACATTGAGAGCCGTTTCCTAAGAAGCATGGTTGTAGGACTCGGAGACAAGTTCGGCGGAGTCCCATATGAGACTAGCTTTGAGATTACAACAGCGTCAGAGATCGCTGCTATTCACGCTATCAGTAAGGACCTTATGGACTGCAAACAGCGCATGGGCGAGATTACAGTCGCCTACAACAGCAAAGGAGATGCTGTAAAAGCCAAGGAGATCGGCGGCGTAGGCGCAATGGCTATCCTGATGAAGGAAGCAGTCAAGCCTAACCTAGTCCAGACACTGGAAAACACTCCTGCAATCATCCACGGTGGACCATTCGCAAACATCGCCCACGGATGCCCAAGCCTCGCAGCTATCAAGACTGCTCTAAAGCTCACAGACTATGTAGTTGTTGAGCCGGGCTTTGGCGCAGACCTTGGTATGGAAAAGTTCATGAATATAGCCTCAAGGGCTGGAGGCCTCAAACCCAGCGTTGTAGTGGTTGTTGCTACGATTAAGGCGTTGAAGCGTCACGCTGGCGTCAAGTACCGTGACCTGAAGGAAACTAACCCAGAGAAGGTAAAGGAAGGCTTGCCTATCTTGGCTAACGAGGTTGATAACGTCAAGAAGTTCGGGCTAAGGCCAGTGGTCTGTATGAATCACTTCTACACCGACGATGATGAAGAGATCAAGGTTGTTCTCGACTGGGCGAAAGCTGAAGGTATACCTGCTGCATTCACAGACACTGTGCTCAAAGGTGGACCCGGCGGAACAGAGCTAGCGGAGTTAGTGCTTTCTGAGGCTGAGAAGCCAAGCGACTTCCAGTTCCTTTACCCACTTGATATGCCTGTTGAAGAGAAGATCAGGACAATTGCACAGAAGATGTACAAGGTAGCTGATATCGAGCTTGATGGTGGTGCACGCCGTGATCTACGTAAGATAGAGAAGCTTGGTTTCGACAAAATGCCCATCTGTATGGCGAAGACCCCATTGAGTCTTACAGACAACGACAGGATTCAGGGAATGCCCCCAGAGGGATATATCCTACCAATCGTTAGGCTCAAGCCAAGCACAGGCGTAGGGTTCATCGTAGCCTACTGTGGAGACATTAACACCATGCCTGCTCACCCAAGCAAACCAGCAGCCAACGATATGGACATCGACGAAGACGGAGTAATCAAGGGACTGAGCTAAGATGCCTACAATATTAGATGGAAAAGATACTACCAACAAAGTGATGGAAGAACTCACCGTAGAGGTCGAGAAGCTAGCCAAGAAAGGAATAACCCCCGGCTTAGCCTTGGTCCTCACTGGTGATGACCAGTACAGTGCACGATATGTAAAACTCAAGAAGAAAAGAGCAGAAAAAATCGGCATGTACTGTGAGTTCCACCACCTTGAAGAGACTACAGACGAGGAGCTTGTGGCTCTGGTTGAGAAACTCAACAAGGACCCCAAGATACATGGGATCATGGTACAGCTGCCACTTGCTGAAGGATTAGACGAGCTAAAAGCCGTGGATGCTATCGATCCAGAGAAGGATGTTGACGGGTTAAGCCCCAATACGCTGGGTAAGCTATTGATGAACGAGGAATGCTACCCACCGGCAGGTGTCGAGGCAATCATGGAGCTATTCAAGCGCTATGATATTGACCCCAATAAGAAGCACTGGGTGATAGTGGGCTCAAGCAACTTCCTGTCCAAGCCACTAGCTGCATATGTGATGAATCTCTCATCAAACGTCACACAGGTGGATGAGGGTTGTCCACATATCGCGAAACGTATCAAGGACGCTGATGTTATCAGCACCGAGATACAGAAGAAGCACTTCGTGAAACCAGACATGGTTAAGGAAGGAGTCATAATCATCGATAACGGAAACGTCTATGAAGGCAAGAAAGTATTCGGCGACGTAGACCCAGAGGTCTATGAAAAAGCTGCAGCTTATACCCCTGTACCCGGTGGCACAGGACCCATGCTCATCGCCATGCTTCTGAAAAACACGGTAAAAGCAGCAAGCAAGTAAACTCTCCTTTCTTTTAGAATACTTTATTTTTCCTCATCAAATAGAATTTCTATGAATGTAAGGGTAAAGATCGATTACGATACTTGCACTGGTTGCAAACAGTGTCTTCGATCATGTGCCTACGGTGTTTTTGAGTGGCTTGATGATGCTCCGCTTGTCGCGAATCCTCGTGAATGTAGCGCTTGTTTTGACTGTGAGAAGAACTGCCCAGTAGAAGCCATAGAGATCACTGTCTCATAACCATGTTTGCAGCTTGATTAAGGATTTAAAAGTGGGTTCCTTGTTACTTGTGTAGGTGAATCTCAGTGACCCGTATGGATAGCAGACGTGCCCGAAGGATGATGAATCAGATGGGCATGAAAATGAACGAGCTAGGAGACATCAAACGAGTAATACTACAAGGCGACAAACGCGAGATAGTCATCGAAGGACCCCAAGTAACAAGCATCAACGTACAAGGAACCAAGATGTACCAAGTCGCAGGCGGAACAGAAACTGAACGCAAACCAAGCACTGGTGAAGCAGCACCCGAACCTGAGGAAGCTCCACTGGAGATACCTGAAGCAGATATTCTGTTGGTGGCTCAGCAGGCAAACGTCGGTATGGATGTTGCTCGTAGAACTCTTGAGGAATGTGAGGGTGACTTAGCCCAAGCCATAATCAAGCTGCAGACAAGGTGACCATCTACTATATATACCGCCCATAGGTTAAATGAGACAATTCATAAAAAACAAGACCATTTATAGGTGATATTAGGGTGGAGCTTAAGGTCCGGCAGCTTGGAGGCATATTAGTCGAGTACGGTGACCAAGGGATAATGCTGGACCCTACACGCAACAGCCATAGCTTCCCAACGTTTGTATCACATGCCCACGCCGATCACGCATCAGCGTTCAAACACCCTGAAAGAGAAAAATACGCCACTCGGGAAACCTATGATCTCCTTGAGGTGATGGGTTGGAAACGCCTTGATGGGTTAAATGAGGTTAAGGTCGGTGACTCTGTTAAGATTGATGATCTTGAGGTTAGGGTACATAACAGTGGACACGTACTGGGCAGCGTACAATTCGAGGTAATCACACCTGAGGGCTCAGTACTATATACCGGCGATCTCTGTACAGAAGACACCTTTACAATGGTGCCAGCTACGCCCGTAAAATGTGATATGATGGTTATTGAGACCACTTTCGGGTCACCTATGTTCCAGTTCCCTAAAAGAGAGGATGTAGCCGTTGAGGTGTATCAGTGGTCAGTAAACACTGTACTACAAGGCAGAATACCCACATTCAAGACAGACAGCATTGGTAATGCACAGGAGGTCATTAGCATACTCAATCAGTACACCAATCTCCCAGTTGTTACCGCAAAATCCGCGACACGAGTAACAGACCTCTACCGAAAATACGGGTATAACTTGGATTCTGTTGACGCGGCGAGTGACGAGGGTAAGGACCTGTTGGATTCGGGGAAGTGTGCGTTGATTACGCCAAAAGGCAGTAAACCCAAGTACGATAACCTTGATATCGCGTTGGCTTCAGGCTGGGCAACTATCATGGGTAGAAAACGAATCGCCTTCCCCTTGAGCGATCACGCTGACTACAAGGGCTTAATGAGTCACATCAGGAAATGCAAACCCAAACGCGTGCTTACGTTCCACGGCGGCAACTTCACAAAAGACTTCCACAACCATGTACGCAAACGACTAGGCATACCCGCAAGCCCTCTAACAAGTAGAATAGAGACCATCAACGGTCCCAAGATGAGTAATGAGGTTCGAATAAGAGCCTGTAGCAAACAGATAATCAACACAATCAAGATACCCGGATTCTTCTATCAACCGAGTTGGCTTGTAAACGAGATGACTCGCAGAGGATTCAGCCCAAGTGAGACAGAAAACAGCATCAGTTTCCTGATTGAACGTGGAATACTGAAAAACTCGCCTGATGGCGTCTGTCTGAGCTAGAGTTTTACGATCTGCGCGTGGGGAATATCCCCGAAATAAATTACAGCACGCTCATGCACCATACGGCACTCAATGGCTGCCTCAACAATCTTCTTACCAACAAGATTACAGATAGTCGCCTGCTTCATGGCAGCTATCGCCTCATCTACGTCCCCAAGGGTTCCCTTGTAGAAGCCCTCGCTTACTTTGAAGGGTACTCTTCCACCCTCAAGGGTCTCTCCGAGTATCTCCTCATCGCATACCGCGACAACTCGATCCTTACCATGGGTCATTGTTTTGACGTAGACTTTACTCAAGTTAGCTCTTTCCTATGCTACTTCTGGCGCCACAGGCATCACATTGGAGGAAGCTGAGACGTTTATCCCTTACAATATGTGTATCTGGTCTTCCACAGACTGGACAGATTACGTATTTGTTTGTGTATATCTCAATGAGATTCTGGATGCTATCCTGATTGAATCTTCCTTGGAATACTACTCTGGTCCCATCATAGTTGCCACGTGTGGCTGTCTCCTTCAATAAGAACTTCAATAGATGCTCTGGTTCTCTTTGGAGTCCCTGCGCAATGTCGTTAAAGTTCATGATTACGCTGCGTCTTCCTTGTCTTGTTACTCGTGCGCGTGGAATCTGGAACCTGTCCTGTTCCTCGATCTGCTCAGGGAGCTGCTCGTATGCGCGGTTTAGCATTTCCTTGTAGTCTTTTGTCATTTTTATTCACCGTTATGTGGCTGCTTTCTTACACCATCATCGTGGCGAGGTTGAAAAAGGTTTAGGGTTGATTCCGCTTGATGGTGAAGTATAGCATCAGCAAACCTATTGCCCCCACCACCACACCAGCGCCAATCAATATATCACCAAGCCCCCCGAAAAAGGGCACTTGTACCCCCAACCTGATATTCGCGGTGATACCCTCTGAGCCATCAGCGTTCATCAAAACTACATAATAGTTTCCTTCCTCTGGCTCCCATGAGATTGTCTGTTCCCCTGCCGATGATGCTTGAACTACCCAGAAATCCTGTTCAGTGGGAGGAGTTGCCGGTGCGTCACCCGGGTGCAGAACGTAAACGGTTTCTTGTTCTTCCCCCCTTTCCCATCCCATATCAATATCAGCTATCTCATGGTACTCCATGGGCTCAATGTAGCTATACGCGTCAGCGTAACGAGCTACTCCAATAAACACCTCCTTGGTGGGGTCAAGGCTCTCAGTGGTTACCTTGAAGCTTACAAAACCGCCTTGTCTCTGGAAGAATCTCATTGCATCTTGATCTAACTCGATATCGATCTCGTCTGCTACTATTCCGTAGCTGGGTACCTGTATTGTTTGGGTCTTACTCATGAGGTATCCGTCCTCGTCTGTCATGACATCCTTGAATGATCTCATGCCTGTGCCGCCCATGATTAAACCGAATGATGTGATCAACAATAATACGCTAAGAAGAATAATCCCAATGTGAACTATTCCCCAAGGCTCTTTACGTTTCACATACACGCTTGTCTGAAGTTTCTCGCCGCATTTTCTGCAGTACATTGCCTTTTTCCGGTTTTCTTCTCCACAGTTCGGGCACTTGACCAATGTTACTCACCCAGAGATAATGTGTGCCTGTTTATAGGCTTAGAGATTTTTCCATCTCACAGACTCACTTTCAGTCTACCCACCCCTCGCAAACTATACCTGACTATTAAAAGTGTTAACACCTGTTTACTCACAAGATGAGCAAAGTAGAGCCGGGAGACCTTGAGGGCGTCGCAAGCACCACCCTCCGAAAACTGGAAAAAGTGGGCTTAATGACACTGGAATCCATAGCTGTCACTCCACCACGAGAGATCGTGGAACTAACAGGAATGGGCTCCAACACAGCCATCAAAGTAAACCGACTCGCAAGAGAAAAGGTAGACCCGGGTTTCACCCCAGCAGACCAAGTACTGGAACAACGCAGCCACATGAGACGCTGTAGAACCGGATCATCCGTATTAAACCACATAATGGGTGGCGGAATCGAGACTGGGGTAATCACAGAACTCATCGGTGAATACGGATCAGGTAAAACCCAGATATGCTATAACCTGAGCGTACTGGCGCCACTACCAGAGGAACAAGGTGGTCTAGGAGGCAAGGTCTGTGTTATCGACACCGAGGGAACATTTCTTCCTGAGCGTATCAAGCAGATAGCCGAGAGCCGTGGATATGACCCAGAGGAAGTATTAGATCAAGTCTTGGTGGCTCGTGCATACAACAGCAGCCACCAGTTAACCATCATACAGCAGCTTCCACAGGTAATCCAAGAACACGGCGTCAAACTCGTCATCGTAGACAGCATGATCAGCCACTTCCGAGGCGAATACATCGGCAGAGGCACACTAGCTGAACGACAACAAAAAATTGGAAGCGCCCTAGGCAACCTACTCAGGGTAGCTGAGGCATTCAACGTAGCAGTCGTATTAACAAACCAAGTGCAGGCAACACCTGCAGTCATGTTCGGAGACCCAAACAAACCAACAGGAGGACACGTGATGGCTCACGCATGTAACCACAGGGTCTACATTCGTAAGGGACGCAAGAATACTCGTCTGATTCAGGTGATTGATAGCCCTTATCTACCAGAGGAGCGTGTTCGTATCGCGATAACTGAGGCTGGTGTCACTGATTCTGATGGCTCTTATCCAAGTTATCCTCCAGAGCCCGAAGAATAGACAGTTTTTATTCAAAAACATTAAACCCGAAAAGGTACACCTTTGTGTGCTATGTCTGATTCTTTCGAGTGCGAGATAATGAGTTGGGAGCTATTCGAGAAACTAGCCATAAACGTGGCTAAAAGCATAAGGAAAGATGGTTTTCAGCCTGATTTTATGGTTGGACTCGCACGAGGTGGATGGGTGCTCAGTAGGGTGCTCTGCGATTTTCTAGGCGTAAAAGACCTTGTATCATTGAAGGTGGAGCACTGGGGGGTAACTGCTACTCCTGATGGTAAGGCTCAGATCAAGTATCCCTTTGATATCGACTTGACTGGAAAAAACGTCTTGGTTGTCGATGACATCACTGACACAGGAGAGAGTATGCTTGTTGCAGTTGAATATGTAAAATCCAAGAACCCGGCTTCAATCAAGACCGCAGCACTCAGACACATTGATGGAAGCAAGTTTACACCAGATTATTATGGTGATGTGATAAGCTGGAGATGGGTTGTTTTCCCATGGAACTTTGTCGAGGATATGTGTAACCTTGTCCCCAAAGCATCCGAAGATACTGATTCTCTTGGTGAGATTAAAAAACGGATGAAGGAACGATTCAACGTGGACTTATCCACAGAACAAATAGAGTCCATCAAAGAAGAGCTTGAGCGAAGAAAATAGATCAACAATGCGGACTCCACCAGACAAAACAGTCAACGAGATGCTTGAGGAGCGACGAAAAGAGCTAATCCGTTTAATTGCTGGCGCTTTACGTCATCTCGGCGTGGATAAGCATGATATTTCTGTAAATAAGCGGCGTGGGGTTGATGTCTTTGACCCTGATACGGCTGTTTTTCTAGTTAAGGCTGATACCACGCCTGTTTTGAGTCCAGAGGACTTGTCTTTCATCACCACTAGCCTCAAGAATATGCGTTATGATGTGAAGCGTATTGAGCACCGGGGCGAGAGGCTTCTTTTATTTGTCTAAACAGTATACTCCTGTTGGTTAATGATGGGTAAGATATACTGGGATAAACAGGTGCCCCAGAACTGGAACGGTGACTGGGACATGGAATACTGGACTATACCAGAGCAAACAGAGTATCAGCGAACCTGTTCACATATGCAGATGCTGGAATACATCTCCAAGCTAGCGTGGAACAGCGAATACATTCACATAGAACGACTCTTCATCAGCGACCTACGCCGAGTAGCCCCCCTAGTAATACTTAGCAACCCAAGGGTCAAAACCCCAGAGGAAGCAAAAGAAACAGGCAAGACCATCGTCTATATTCAAGGTAACATCCACCCATCAGAAGCAGAAGGGAAAGAAGCCGTACTGATGCTCATGCGAGACATCGCCCTCGGAAAATACAATCACCTTCTCGACAAACTGATCATCATACTAGCTCCAGATTTTAACCCCGATGGCAACGAGGCATGGGAAGTCAAAAACACGAGCACATTCAGCGGCACACCTCATATTCAAAGTATCAGACACAACGCAAAGGACGCTGATGTGAACCGCGACGCCATCAAAATGGAAACCCTCAACATGCAGGGACTGTACGAGAACGTCCTCAACAAGTGGGACCCCATGGTTTTCCTTGACCTTCACAGCATGGGCAGAGTACAACACGGATACAGCATACTCTATGCACCCAGCTACACACCCACAGCCCACTCAGAGCCAAGAGAATACACCCAATACACCATGCTCCCAGCCATCAAGGAAAAGGCTGAACAAGAATACGGATGCATGTTCTACACCCACGCTGACTACGACTGGGATAAATGGCCCCCTGAGGCATGGGACCCAGTTGCAGGCGGTTATAGTGTTGAGGCGAAGTTTATCGTAAACGCGGTTGGGTTAAGAAATCGTTTGAGTATATTGACCGAGACTCCGGGTCATGTGGGTTTTGAGAAACGTATCTACGCGAGTTACGCCTTCTGTCACTGTCTCCTTGATTATGTTTACAAATATGGGGCTGAGATTCAGGACTTGTGCCATAAAATCGATGAATCAGTAATCAGTGAGATAGAGGAAAAAGCGTCAACAGGTGAACTCAGAAACTGGGTTGAAGGAGAATACACCGAGCAAGACCAACCCTGCGACCTTTATGCGTATCCAACTCGTAAAGAAGAGTATATTCCGGGTACCAGCATCATAAGACACTGGATAGAAGAAGGAGAACCAACTCTAATCAATGGCGTCAAAGACCTAACCAAACCCATCGGAATCCATGACAGTATCACTCCACGAGGTTACGTATTCCCAGAGGAGCTAACAAATGTAGCCGAGAAACTAAAGCAACATGGTGTCAAAGTTACTCAGTTAGAATACCCTGTTCAGTTGGATGGTTACGAGTACATTGTCGATGAGTTTGAGGAGATCAAAAAAGGATGGATCAGGCTCTATGAGATGACCAAGCTAGCCGGAGGATGGTTCAAGACAACCAAGACTTATCCAGCAGGCAGTTATCACGTTGATATGGCTCAGAGGCTTGCCAATGTTGCTTTTTATTGTCTTGAGCCCGAGGTTGGTGATGGCTTGGTAGGGTGGAACTACTTCAACAAGTACCTCAAATCTAGAGGCGCTGAACAGAATAGTGTTGTTTTTCCTGTTTTCAAGTATTTGAGTTTGATGAAAATAAGGTAGTTCGGCCCTAAAGTGGAGAAAGGAGACACGAACTACCTAACCTACCGCGTATATACTCGTATAAAAGGAATTTGTAAATTCTTTATAAGGTATTTTCTCAAGCCAAAAACGATTTATTTCTGGAAATTAACCGGATTTTTTCATATTAATTAGAAGAAATTTTATGAATCTATGATTTATCAAATTCTCTCCTTGATTTGTCAAATTTCTTTTCAGATGTGAAACTAAACATTAAAACCAAGTGTTACGCCTTCTCCAATGTGGTAGTGGGCGTCCATGAACATTGATCTGGAGACTTATAGAGAGATAGTTGAGAATAGCGCCGACGCGATAATGATACTCGTTGATCTAAAGATAGTTTTTGCTAACAAAACAGCGTTACAGATCTATGGCGCTGATAAGCCTGAGGATCTGATAGGGCGAGACGCACTCTCCATAGGACTCCTTACCCGGGTTGAGCATGGACGTACTCAAGAGCTTGAGATGAAGCGGATAAGCGGCGATTTATCCCATGGTATTTTCGAGTTCCCTGCAACGATGAAGGATGGCCGGAAGGCAGTCTTTGAAGCCAGCATCAGTAACATACCATTTAATGATAAAATCGGGGCATTATGCATAATTCGCGATATCACTCAGAGAAAAGACAGTGAAATCCGGTTAAACTCTCTCCATGAGAGCACTGCGTTGCTGGGTCAGGCGACGACTCGTGAACAAGCCGTTGACATTGTATTGGATACGGTTCAAAGTATCTTTGGTAAGAATTATGCAGCCATAGGGTTTGTTGAGGATAACAGGCTTGTATTCCGGAAGGTTCTCGGTAAGAACTTCTACACTGAATTACCTCTTGATGGTCCGGGTATAACCATTAGAGCTGTGAATACAGGGAAGACTCAGGTTGTCAATGATTTGACCAAGGACCCTGATTATGTGGATGGTCGTTTATCAGACGCTAAGTCTCTATCAGAGCTTGATGTACCTGTTCTCGTTGATGATGTGCCGGTTGCATTGATTACCATTGAGGAGGAAAAACCGGATAGCTTCAGCGTCGAGGAAGTTCAACTGGTAGAGATTCTAGCAAACCACTTTGCTAGTGCCTTGGAGCGAATTCGTCATCACGGTGATTTGATGAAGATACGTGAGGATCACATCATGGAACTTGTCGGCGGTATGGACAAGATATGTTTTAGGGTTCAAGAAGACCTTAAGGGGCCTCTGGGTACAATCCGAAATAGCTCTTTTATTATCAGACATAACCCCGAGCTTTCCAAAGAGGTTGTGGATAATATCGATAACAGCGTTGAGTTGATGACCAATACGCTGGAGGAGATGAAGGAGATCACGAGCCCCACAAAACCCGAGAAAGCAATAAC
>JAHLLU010000032.1 GCA_020444005.1 archaeon | reverse complement strand
CTATGTTCGTTGGAGAGATAGTTGGAATAAAGGCAGATTCCGAAGCCCTTACTGATGGAAGACCGGATTTACAGAAGATCAGACCAATATTGTTCAGTAGTGGGGATCGTGGGTATCATTCTGTGGGCTCAAGGCTTGCTGATGCGTTCACGCAGAGAAATCAGCTAAAATGATTGGTTGAACACATAATTGAGGCTCGTATTCTGTATTTTATGTAAACCTTGATCAAATAATCGATTAAGGGGGTTTTATTCTTGATAGAGGTCCTTGCTGTTGATTACATGGCCATACATATACGGCCAACTATAATTGAGAAGCATATTTTTTTGATTCTGCTTCGTGTCTGAATCCATCGACTCAACAAGGTCTCCAAGAATATAGGTGAAATATCCTTTGCTCCACCCTTCCACGATGGTAGCGTTTACACATCCATCCGCATATACACCTGCAATAAGGTAACCATCCTGTAAGTAACCAGATAACTTGGGGTTCGTAAAAGCAGAGTAATTATTTTTCTCTAATACGATGTCTCTTTCATCTACCTTGATGGGTTCAGGGAACTCACTGTACTCGTCAATATTGTCTTTGACGTAAAAAGTAGCATCAGGATTCTCAGCATACAGCTTATTGATATTATCTGGCAGGTTTTTCCGGGTCCACGGCGTGGGTTTTATCCATATTACCTGCCCACCATGGTCTCTATGCTTCTCTGCGAAGTTGTTGATATGTGGTAGTTTTTTTCTTGTTTTTTGGAAATGTATGTCCCATTCAGGTATCTCGTATTGCTTGTTACAGCATCCCTTGACGGTGTCAATGATTACCAGAGGATACCTGCTGGTTGGCTCGGGTAGCGGAACAGATGTCATGCATTGAAAACCATTGAAATGAGGATAAACCCATCGATTATTCAGCACCAATGGTGTTGTTATGTCTATTTCCAGTATAGTGTAGGGTTTGAGTTTTTATCAAAGTGTATTCCGTCAGACTCGACGTCTATACCGTACTCGTATAAGCATCTCATGCACCGGTATATGACCCCAATCCCGTCTTTGTCATGGGTGTACTCAAGTTCACTGATTTTTTGACTGCCGCATCTGGGACAGGTAGTACGATGGATCACGTTGCTATACCAGTCATAGAGGGATTCCTCTTCGTCGCTTCCGCTCATTATGCTTTCATATTGAAGAAAAGCGCGATAATAATCGTTCGGTAAACCGCTCGATGCTCAATATCTTGTTTATGGTTGTTCTTGTTTTTTTGTTATGATTCTTGTTTCACATGTTGGAGTAGAATATCTGTTACTCTTGATAACTCAGTGACTGGCTCAACATGATCATAAATATTCAAATCAAATACAACATCTGAACCCATAAAACCAGACCCAGGAGAAACCACCTTAACCGCTGCACTCTGTTTGCCACGACTATCACCACCAGCTAACTCACCAGCCTTCAAAGCAGCCAAAAGACGTTCAACCATCATCCCCTCAGTTGACCTATAAACTTCAAACATGGAGTCAATGACACCGGGTCCTGTTAAGATGTTTCCCTGACATGTAATGCCCTTCTTTGATATGTGTCCAGCCCATTCACTGCACTCGTCTCCAGTAAATGCAAAAGCATTGCCCAAGTAATCAACTAGTCCTAGTTGTTGATTTTGTATTTGAGGGTCATTGGTTTTGAGTTCGTCTATTGTTTGTTGTGGTGTTTTTCCCTGTTCAAGTAGTTTAAGGGCGGTTGGTCCGTTTTTGAAATTTGTTTGTCCTTGGCATAGAACTGCGCCTAGTCCGGGTTGGCTGAATCCTATTATTCCTACATAGAATGCTTTTGATGCTACAGCGTATCCTATTTTGTTTTGGTTTGGATCAGAAACCATAATCGAGAAAGTCATCCCAGTAACCAAACGAAAAACAAGAGAATAAAACCATCGAATATAGTTTGGTTCTAAGGGTAGAAGTGAACGATTTTTGTGGGCACAACTTTGAGGGTCTCAAAAAGATCATGATCAAACTTCTGGTCAGTGTTTGAACCCGCAGATGAATACTTACCCCAAACCCATCTAAGAAACTCATCATACCCCATATCTGGCTCAAACCCAGTTTCCGCCAAACCATACACTAACGCACACTTAGACGGTATATCACCATCAACTGCCTTTGTGCCCTGCATCAGAAAGCTGAGAGATACATTATTATTGCGTTTTACATTGTGCCCACGCTTGGATTTTTTTATGGATACAAAATAAAACACACCATTCTTGTAGTTATACCAGATTGGAGCTGCGTGAATAGTTCCATCACTATTGTGACTGCAGAATATTGTCGTATATGAATCTGTGAATAAACTTTCCAAGTCCTCTGGGGTCATCTTGTTACTGCTCATCTTATGTTATTCGAGTAATGAAAGGGATTAAGCGTTTCCAATACCCAAAACTGTAACAAATGAGCTAGATCGGGAGATATCTCCAGTCCATTAAGATACCAAAGGCCATACTCACACCATCTATGCTTCTAGGTAATCCAGTCCTTCATCAGTTATGGCAATAGACGCCCACTCGCTATGATACACACTGTTAATAAACTCAACAAATCCCTTTGATTCAAGTTCTTTACAGGCTTTTTCTATCTGCCGTGGCTTGTAGTTAATGGACTTGAATAATATTTTTCGTGAGACCTCACCTGAATCATTGTAGTCTTCTGGTAGGTTCTTGTAGAGGAACTGGAGTATCTCCTCGTGGATGGCTTCAAGCGACATTCTCATATCAAAACAAGTAGCCCGTATTATTACTTCCCAATTACCTCGGTAAGGTGATCAGTTTTACAGAGATAGACTACCCCTCGGTTACCAAAATAATCATCCTCAACCAATTTAGTAACACAGCCGGGTTTAGACGCCAGATTAACATACCCAAGACACTCAACCGGTATCATCATCCAAGCCATAACAAGAAACGTCGAGGCAAACCCATGAGTCACAATAACAATATTCTCCACAGTCTCAGTCAAAATATCAGATAAAGCAGCAGTCACCCTCTCAGCTAACTCAAACTTACTCTCAGCGCCATCAAAAACCCTGTGACACATCCTGTCACCATCAACAGGCTGAGGCATAATATGCTCATCACCCCAACTCCTTGGCTTACCCTCCGCCACACCATAACTCATCTCCCTCAGCCTATCATCCAACTGAACCGATGTGTTGAGTTGATCAGCGATAATTTCCGCTGTCTCGGCAGCGCGTTTCAGGTCCGATGAGTAAACCACTACTGGGCCATCTATCTCTGAAGCAAGAAAAGCTCCGGTCTTCGCGGCTTGTGATCGCCCAAGCTCGGTTAACCCTGTATCGTACCATCCACCTACACGTTTCTCGACGTGATGCACTGACTGGGCATGAGAGACGACATAGACACATCTCATGGACTCGTATCCGTTTAAAACCCAGATAAATCTATGCTGAAATAATAGTATCATCTAGCAAGTGAAATAAACAAAATATAGGGGTTGGAGGGTTTACTCCTTTACCTTTTCGAGGTCGTGGACCTCTACGGCTCCGAGGTACATCTCGTTCAGCAACGGATGGTTCAACAGATCAGGGGCACTGCCCTCGAATGTGAATCTACCACCACGCATCATGTACGAGTAGTCACCTACAGCCAATGCACGGCGTGCACGCTGCTCAACCAATACAATTGGTAGACCAGTCTCATCAGCCATCTCCTTGAGCTGCCTCATGACGTCGTTAACCAGCTTGGGCATCAGGCCCGCTGTTGGCTCGTCGACCATCATGATCTTGGGGTCTCTCATCAAGACCATTCCCTCAGCGAGCATCTGGCGCTCACCGCCGCTCAGGGTTCCAGCTGCACGTGGCAGATAGTCCTTGAGTCTTGGGAATAGGTTGAATACGAATTCCAGTTTGTCTTGGATTATGTCTGGGTCGTCCATGGTATAGGCTGCCATTTTCAGGTTTTCATCAACGCTAAGGTTGCTGAAAATGTTACCAGTCTGAGGCATGTATCCTATACCTAGCTTGGTTCGCTCATATGGTGGGAGCTTTGAGATATTCTGGCCCTCAAAATGAACCTCACCACTATAGACAGTGGCCAAACCCATGATGGCTTTCAGTAGAGTGGTTTTTCCGACTCCGTTGGGGCCTACGATGATGGTTACCTCCCCGTCTGGGACCTTGAAGTCAAGGTCATAAATGACGTGGATTGGTCCATAGCCTACGTTAAGGCCTTTTGTTTCAAGTATGTATTTGCTTCCCATCTTACTCACCTAGGTATGCCTTTATTACTCGCTCGTCCTCGAAGACTTCCTCTGCGGTGCCCTCGGTTACAAGCATTCCTCTGTCCATAGCGAAGACGTGGTCTGCATACTGTGCAGCTACCTCAAGCCTGTGCTCAATAACCAGGAATGTGATTCCTAGCTCGTCCCTGAGCCTCAATACGTGACTGAAGATCTGGTGACAGAGTACAGGGTCAATGCTGCCTACAGGCTCGTCGAGTAGGATTGTCTCGGCACCTGACATCAGTGCGCGTCCAATCTCGAGAAGCTTTAGTTCTCCACCGCTAAGGGTGTTGGCTGGCTTGTTCCATACGTGTCTTAGCCCAAGAACCTTCAGGAGCTCAGTCGCACGTCTTACTGCGCTGATCTCGCTATCGATCCAAGTTGGCTTGAATAGTGACAGTGCGATGTTCTCGCCTGCGTTATCCGGCAAGGCAACTAGCATGTTCTCAAGAGTCGTAAGACTCAGGAAGGGAGATGCAATCTGGAAGGTCCGTACAAGTCCCCTCCGCGCGATCTTGTACATGTCTTCACTCGTGATGTCTGCGTCACGATAATAGATGTTTCCAACTTCCGGGACAAAAATCCCTGAGATACAGTTAACTAGTGTTGACTTTCCGCAGCCGTTTGGCCCAACGAGCAGATAGATGCCGCCTTCCTTTAAACTGAAGCTAACGCCGTTGTTGGCTGCGAACTTGCCGAAATATTTGTGAACATTATCAATCTTAAGTACTTCCGACATGTCGGCATCAACTAACCATATAGCACACATAGAGTGTTTATATAATTTTGCTGAGAAACCCTGATTTAGCCCGATGTGAAAGAAGAAGTATCCGGGTTTATTTCACGGAAATAACCGCTAAAAAAACATAGTTTTTAGATATAATCAAATCTTGCTCTATTTTGGTTTAGAATAAAAAAATAAGAAAAAAGGATAAGATTATTGTGCTTATTGTGCAGTATGTGGATCAACGTACCAGGTTACTCCGCCGGTGATACCGTCGAATAATCCTGTTACGTATGGGATGACTACATCGCCATCATACTTGTAGCTCCATATCTGGTAGTTGCTTCCGTATCTGTCTCCGTCATCGTTCAGTCTATTCCAGCCGCTTGCTCCAAAGTTGTTGAAAGCGGTGTCAGCCTGAACTGGGATAAGTACGGTTGCATCCAGACTCTGAGCGTTCATCATGCTCTCCATGAGCACCCAACCGATGTCGTAGCTACATGCACTGTAGTAGCCGAATGGCTGTGCAACTAGTGCATAGTATCTATCATACAGGTCGTTGAATTTCTCAGATTCTGCTGGCGCCGCGTATGTGCTGTGTACTTTCAAGTGAGTTACTGCCTCAGGGGCGTCGTCACATGCCTGCTGGGACAGGGTTGTTCCGTCTGATCCGAACCAAGTCAGATCATAAACTGTTGGGAAGTCCTGTGCCTGTGACATCATGACTACGAACTCTGCGAAAGAGATAATTTCAACACCTACGTGTTCTGCGCCATATTCAGCAACAGCATCCTGTGCTATGTCTTCTGCTGTCTGCAGATAGTTAGCGAACTCTGTTGCTTCACCAGCATACCTAATCTTCTCGAGGATCACTCCACCCTTTGCGGTATACGCGGGCTCTAGGTAGTTGTAAATACCGTCTGCCCAAGCGTCACCACGCTGGATTAGAATGACCGCCTCAATTCCTGCACTCCAAAGCATCTCTGCGATGGCTGGTGCCTGAATCAAGTCTGTTGGACACATCCTGTATAGGTTGTCGTCCGCGATTGCGAGAAGTGGGCTGGTTGATGAGGAGCTCCACATTAACATGTTGTTGTCGTTACAGTAACTGAGTGCGGCTTGCGCCTGGCTTGACCATCCGCCACCAATGAAGACGTTAACGTCCATGGACTTATAGCCCTGAACTTTCTCCAAGTGGACCGCGGCCTGACCAGTAGCATCGTCAATCAGGAACTCAACAGTCGTATCCATTCCGAGTTTATCTAGGTAGACGTTATAGTCTTCTGCCATGATATCCTCAACTAGGGGTACTGCTGTTTCTAGACCTACAGTCGTTGATGAGATATAGCCGAGCTGGATGTTCTTTCCGGCTAGAGGAGCAACGTATTCGACTACTCCGCCGTCACCACCATCTTCAACTACAGTCTCTTTAGGGGCCATGAAATATCCTGCCCCAGCGCCGACTACAAGTCCGACGACTAGAAGCACAATTGCTAGTGTGTTACCTTTCATTTCCAAGTCTTGCTTCACCTTATGGTTTGTCGCAGAGAGAAATTACTCTCCTTACATTATATAAGGTTTTTACCGATAGTTATTTGCGTTAACTAAAAGGTGAAAGATTAGCGGTTGTTTGAGCTACAAAATTGATTAAATCCTCCAAAAAGACGCTAAAAAAAGCTGTTTTTCTAAAGGGGACTCGAATGAATATGCAAAGTATTATTAGCTCAAGTAGGTACAACCGTAGCGGGTTTACGCTATGTTAATCCCTGCAATTTGGACAGCAGCGTTAGTATTCGCATCAGAGCTAACACTGCTAAGTATCGGCTTTACACTAACGTATCTGACAGCGAAGGTACCTAACTTCGCACACGGAACATATGCAGGCGTTGGTATCTATGTAAGCTATACATTCGCGAAAATCTGGGGTCTATCACCCTACTATGGGTTCCCAGTAGCCTTCATAATCGGAGGCTTGATCAGCGTAGCAATCTACAAGCTGGTCATTAACGTACTAACACAAATGGGTGGAGGAGCTATCGTACTGACAATCAGTACACTAGCTATCCAGATCTTCCTTACGGCGTTTATTCAGATCTACGCCTACTATCTGAGGGAGAGATTCAGTACATACGCGATGGCTTTCCTGTTGAAAGAAAGCGACTTTGAGATCGCTGGTTTCCCAGGAATCTTCGTAGTATCACTGACATTGACCATTGGCTCAGTACTCGCGCTACACTATATGCTTACTAGAACCAGGATCGGCGTCGCCATGAGGGCGACTGCAGAAGACCCTGAGCTTGCATCAGTTCTAGGTATTAACACAAACCAGATACAATTGTTCAGCTGGTTCCTAACCGGAGGACTCGCCTGCCTCGCAGGCGCAATGATCCCCCTATGGTTCCAGAGCACTCCACAGTCCGGCGCCATGATCATCACAAGCATCATGGCCGGTAGTCTGCTAGGAGGCTTCAACAGCATCTACGGAAGCGTTGTCGGCGGAGCTATAGTAGGAATGTCAGAAATTATGCTGACAACATGGGGACAGGCGCTTATCGGCGTATGGGTCGGTGAGTATAGACCACTCATCCCAATGATCTTCTTGGTCTCAATCCTATTGGTTGAGCCTGAAGGACTACAGGGAGCGTGGACAAGATTTGCGGCTACACAGACTGGAGAAAACTTCAGAAAAGCTGTTGGCTTGCTAAAGGAGGAAGAGTAAGATGCTACAAGATATCGCATTAGGACTGCTTACAAGCAACGTCGCTGCGGTCACTGGAACACAGAGACTTATCGTCGACATCGCCATGTATTTCGGACTATTCGTCATTGTAGCAATGGCTCTAAACTTCCAGTACGGTAACGCGGGCATCCCTAACATGGGCTGCGCAGTACAAGTTATCGTAGGGGGCTTCACAGTAAGCGCCCTAACAACCAGACTGATCTTCACGATGGTTGAGGCTGGTGGAGTTGAGCTACAACCGTGGGCAAAAGACTTTGACTGGGTCTATAATAACCCAGCAAACGTTGACCTCACAAACGACTATATTGCTACACATTCGATGTTCGGATGGTCTATGCTCCTCTTTAGCCTAGCTGTTGCACTCATCTTGGGTGCAGTTATCGGCTGGGTCATTAGCTTACCCGCTATCAGGCTAAGGGCAACCTACCTGATGATCGTATTGATCACAATGGCGGACGCTGCACAAATCTTCGGTAGGAACATCCCCGCAATCAGCGGAGGTACCCTAGGAATGTTCATCCCGAACATTTTCGAATGGTACCCCGGGGACAGAACGGTTCTCACAGCAGTCATCACTCTGCTTATTGGACTTGTCAGCTTCTTCATCTTTAGAACGATGCTGAACAGCCCATATGGTAGGTTGATGAGGGCTATCCGTGAGAACGAAGTCACAGTCGGAAGCGTTGGAAAGAACGTAGTCGGAATCAGGAGAAACATCCTAATGTTCGCCAGCGGAGTCACAGCACTCAGCGGCACACTCCTAGCCTTCTACTTCAGCTTCGTCGTCGAGGCGAACTACCAACGTGCCTTCTGGACATACTGGCCCTGGCTAATGCTCATCCTCGGAGGCCCCGGTAACAACGCCGGAACATTCCTCGGATGCGCACTAATCACCGCTATGCGCCGTGTAATCATTGTAAACAAATGGTTCCTGCAGTCAGTCTTCTTCTTCCCAGTTGCCTACTTCGAGGCAGTTCTTCTGGGTTTACTGCTTATCGCGGTCATCATGTTCCGTCCAAACGGACTGATCCCCGAGAAGCTACTATACATCCCTGGAGTCAACTACACGATGATGGTACAGGAAGAGGTCGAGGTAGACTGGAGAGGTACCACACAGGTAAAGAGAGGATTCAGCTCTGGAATAAAGGGCATCTTCAACGTACTAGGTGGTCAAAGAGCCAAGAAGGAGGAGGAAGAGTAGAATGGATACTGATACCATTTTGTTCTACGTCATGATTGCCCTCTGGGTCATCATGCCAGCCTTTATCGTTTACGAAGAGGTACAGGAGAGAAAGGCCCTCAAACTAGCCGAGGAGTCTACTCTGCGGATGCAGGCTGAAAAGAGAGCCTCAGAAGAACGATAATCCCCTTTTTTATTTTTTTTCTTATATTATCTAAATAAAATAATAATTACGGTTATAGTTAGAAAATTAATTGATTCTTTAAAAGTATTCTAAAAAAGAAATATAATGTGTTTACTCTGTGGTTAGAGTATACATTACGCCAACGTCCTTCAACGCTGCGTCTATCTTTTTGATCAAGTCCTCGATCTTCGCCATTGATGGCTTGCTTGTCCACTCAAAGACAAAGTCATAATCACCCAAAGTCATGGATGCATCGCTGAGAATCTTCTCAGGCTCATAACAGTCCTTGTAGGTCTTCTGCATGTTCTGTAGGTAGGCGTTCCAGTCGTTTTTATCGCTCTGTAGCCTTGTTGGGTATGGCACACATTTGTGGCTGAACTTGACTTCAGTCTTGTTGGACATCTCTACGGCTATACCTTCGAGTGTCTTTATTGCTTTTAGAAGTGGAGGACCGTAGATCCTGACATAGCTCTTTACCATTTGTTATCGAGTGCTATCATTGTAATGATGGCGTAAAAAGGCTTTCCACATTTAAACAAAAATAGATGTATTTACTCGTTTTTTTCAGCGAGTCGTCTCATCAAAATCTTGTATTTACGATACTTGTCATCCATACTAAACTTCGCTGGATGAGGAGAAACTGCTTCCCCACCACATTTTGGGCAGGTATCTTTCATCGTATAATGGTCACAGTTTCTACATTTTCTGAGAAGCTGGACCAAGATTAGTCCCTCGTGTAGGTGAATGTTCCCTCGATGTTCTCCCAGTTGTCCTGAATACTGGTTACAGTCTTGTCCAAGGCTAACTCGGCTTTCTTGTAGTCATCGGCGGTTAATTCGATCCTGTATTTCGGCGCCCCCATGGTCTGGATGTTGATGCTTGCATCATGCTCCTCGGCGACACCTGCGGCGTCTATGAACGCCATTTTTATATCCTCAACGCCTTCGCTGTTGAGGCTGGTCATCTCGATGATTCCCTGTATGGTTACACCCTTGATGACTATCTTTTCTTTAGCGGTCTCACTTAGTTTTTCCGCGAGCTCCGCGTTTATCCCAACCTCGGTTAAAGCTTCGCTTCCCTTCTTAGAGGCAGCCACAAGACCCTCGTATAGAGTATCATACTTGTCGTAAATCTTGACTAACTCAGAGTTATAGAGTTCATCCAAGTCTTTGCCTAGATCATGGGCTACTTGAGTGAGTAAGGTCTCGGCTTTTCTGCCTTTTTTCCATTCCTCAAGTTTCTTGCGTTTCTCGTCTTTGCTGACTCTTCTTAAACTAAGGTCTACTTGTCCTTTACCAGGGTCGGTTCTGAGTACCTGTAGGACTACTTTTTGACCTGGTCTGACGTGGTTTCTGATGTTTCTGACCCATCGGCTGCTGATCTCGCTGATGTGGAGCAAACCTTCTTTGGCTCCAAACTCGTCAAGCCCCACGTATGCTCCGTAGGATTCAACGCGCTTCACAGTAGCTATGACAACGTATCCGACTTCTGGCCACTCTGGTAGTCCTAAACTCAAATTATATCACCCTAAAACGGCGATTACTGCGCCTTTTATGTTTGCTTTTCCGCCTGTGGGCTCTGCTAGTGTCTCGCCACAGGTCTGGCATTGTACGTGTGTGCTGCAGTGACTGAATACTATCTGCTCTGATTCGCAGCTTATGCAGCGTACCCGTAAGAATCTGCTTGTTGGTCTTGGTATAAGGTGTTCCCATTCAGCCATCTTATACTACCTCCAGCTTCTTTACGCGCATTCCCTTGCGCATCATGCCATAGTTACATTCCTTGCATCTGAGAACTAGTGTTTGTTTCTTTGAGACCTTCGCCTGATTGTGCTGCTCAGGGAACTTTTGGCCACCATAGCCTTTCTTACGTGAGGCTTGCCTTCGTTCTCCCTTCTTGGCGCCCTTGCGTTTCCCGGCCTTGTAGATGCTGACCGTGAACTCCGTATGCGTCTTGCACTTGGGGCAGTAAGTCCTCATGGACTTGGGTACTTTCATTGTTATTCTACCAGCTTACACATGTCTCTCCTTATTAGGTTTAACTCTTAAAGAGAGCAGACAGACTACACTGCGGCTGGGTATAAAGAGTATGGTAGCCTAGTTGGCTTGAACCGCTTTCGCAACGCCACGATTTATCAGGTTCTCAGCGTTCTGACGAGGAATATTGGCCAGTTCCTCAGGCTGGAATGGCCCATAAGCCTTCATGTCAACGCCCATGATGGCTGGTAATGGCTGTAAGAACCTAACTAGGACAAGTTCAGTGTCTTTTTCCTCTATTTTAGGCGGAGGCGTGGGTGCTTTCCGCTCCGGTTTTGGGCGCGGTTTAGGCTCCGGCTGGGGTTTAGGTGTAGGTAGTTCTGCGCCTTGTCTGTACCCGGTAAGGAGTTGTCTTAGGTTGCTGTGGAGTTTTTGTTCCTCGGGGGTCATGGCTTGGGCGTCAAGTGGGAGCCCGTTTACCTCGCTCTTGATTATCT
>JAHLLU010000031.1 GCA_020444005.1 archaeon | reverse complement strand
TAGCATTGATCATCATAGCTGGTGAGTTTACATCAAGGAGAATCATCTCAGTCCTACTGCCTACCTATTTCAACTACTTCTTTATGGACCTCGTATGCCTTGGCGGATTCTATGCTGTAATCTGCATAATAGCCTATGTTTTGATTGGCGGTGATGTACGACAGAAGACTGGCTATAGTGGTTTCAACATAAATGACTGGTATCAGAGAGTCACCTTTTACAACGCAGCACTAGCAGTAGTTATCGGCATACAGGTGGTAAACAGATTTGATGTATTACTATTCTCTGGATTCAATTGGAACCCCCGGCTCTACGAGTTCATACAATCAACATTCAACACCACAATATACACAAACACACCACTCTACGCAGAGCACTACAAAATAGCCGTATCAATCGTCTTCATACTAGTCAACGGCATATGGGTACCAATCGCCGAGGAGTTCCTCTGGCGAGGCATCATACAGACCAAACTCAGTTACTACATGAACCCATGGACAGCCATAACCATCGTCAGCATCCTATTCAGCGCTAAACACTGTGTGGTAGACCTAGTTTTAACAAGACTACTCTTCTTGATAAGCTTCGGACTAACAGCGGGATGGGCAAAGCAGCGTACAAACACGGGGATATCAACCACGACTCATATCTACATCAATCTGATAGGCACCATCTACTGGATAATAAGCCACTACTTAGTCTAAACCTAGATACAAAATACCCTATATAATGAATAAAATGATGGACGAAAAACGTCCTAGTTTATAACAACTGTATCGAGCTGGAAATACCTCTCAGCGAGGAAACGGATCTTCTTGATATTAGACCCATTCTTACCGATGGCGATACCCTTGTCCTTAGGCTCCACGTTCACCATGGCGATCTTCTTACCCTCCATGCGGTCTACTAGGCGGATGTCCTTGACCTTGGCTGGTTTGAGCGCGTTCTTGATGAACTTGTCTGCCTCAGGCATGTACTCGTATATCTCGACTTGTTTGTTGGTCATGTTGCGGAATCTTTTGATTTTCTCTCCGCCTTTGCCTACTGCTAAGCCGACTTCTCCTTTCTTGACTGTGAAAATTATTGTGTCATTCTCTTCGTCTACGATGCAGTCCACGATAGTCGCTCCTGTCATGTTCTGCAGGAGCTGGATGTACTTCATCTCAGTCTCTGTGATTTTTACGTTATCTAGCATTCTATTCTTCTTCCTTCACGATGTCAAGAATCCTTGAGTCGCCCGGGTCGTTTATGACAATGGTTGATACGGGATAAGGTTTTCCACATAACATACCAAGGTCCACGCTGTCCTTATCATGGTGCCAGATTGGTATTTCTCCAAGTCTTCCATAGTTCTCTATGGATTCTTTCATCTCTTTTGGGCAGTTGCTACTCAATATAGCCATCTTTGCCCGTCCTCTTCTGAGCTCTCTTACCGCCTGTTTGGAGCCCAGTTGGACCCTGCCAGTGGAGAGAGCGAGTCTCAGCTGTTGATCTCTGCTACTCATCGCTTCTTCCTCTTTGTGTCATAAACAGCTCAACGCTTCCTGTTCCCAGTGGCATTGACTGTCCGACGATTATGTTTTCGATGACGCCTTTAAGTGGATCGGTTTCACCCTTGATCGCTGCGTCTACAAGGTGCTGGATGGTCAACTCGAAGGCTGCCCTAGCCAGTACGCTTGATTTCTCGCCGCTGATACCGTGTCTTCCAATCTGTTGGACCTCACCGGTCTTGGTCATTATATCGGCTACGAGCATGACGTGACGTATATCTACGTCCAAGCCCTGCTCGGTTAGCACTGTGTGCGCCTCATAAACCAAGGCGTTACGAGCCGCCTCGATACCGAATATCTCGGCGATCTCGTGAATATTGTTAGTGGTTGTCCTGCTTGGATCGATTCCGTCGATCCTGAGAACACCCTCTAGGTTGCTTCCGTCCGTCCTGATGAGCCACTCACCATCCTCGATGGTGGTCAAGACCCTGTTAATCTCCTCGATTCCCTTGATACGGGTCTCGGTGACGTTCTTGATGATGGGATCTGGGTCGTGACTCTTCTCCTCCTCCAATGGTACAACGTACTCGTAGTCCTCAGACATCTCAATGCTGTACGGGAAAATAGCCTTCACATCCTTGGGTGATACACCTAAAGTCTCCATACGTTCAGGGTCAAGCTTGATCCTGACGGCTTCTGCTCGTAGATCTACGTTGACGCTGTCAATGATGTCATCGATGGTTGTGTAGGTTAGCTTCTGCGCTACCTCACGTGCCTTCTTCTCGGACTTGCTGTGTTTCTCATCTAGATAGATGTTCATTACAGGTGTTGATGGACTCTTACGAGCGTCAACGATCTCGATGAGCCGTGGAAGACCCAGCGTGACGTTTAGCTCGGCTACGCCTGCGTAGTGGAAGGTTCTTAGAGTCATCTGCGTACCTGGCTCGCCTATTGACTGGGCGGCTAGGATGCCGACTGCCTCACCTGGTTCTACTAGGCTGTAGTCGTAGTTTCTGAGTACTGATGCTATGATCTCGTCGATTGCTGGCTGTGTTAGTTTTTCCTCTGTTAGTCTCTTGCGTAGTTCTTCTTTGAGGCGTATTGGTAGCTCTATCTGGATATTGTCGATCTTCTCGTTGACGTATTTGTCGCTGGCTTTCTTGCCTTTGTCCATGTTGATCTTTGTACGATCAGTTAACTGGGCGACGTTTACCGCGACACCGTGATCAGATTTGCTTGGGTCGATACCATCTTCACCGTAGGTGAACTGGACGATATCTCCGACACTGTTTCTGACTGTACCGTCGTACTCGACTCTGAGGTGCTCCAAGGCGTTAATTAGACGACGCTGCATGTAACCGCTCTGCTGTGTACGCACCGCCGTGTCTACCAGTCCTTCTCGACCACCCATAGCGTGGAAGAAGAACTCAAGTGGAGTCAAACCATCCCTATAACAGTTGTATACGAAGCCACGTGCGATTGGTGTCGCGTCGTTCTCCTTAAAGTGTGGTAGGGTACGGTCCTCATAGCCCCTCATGATTCGCTTGCCTCTGATTGACTGCTGCCCGACGCTGCCCATCATCTGACCGATGTTTAGGCTGCTTCCACGTGCACCGCTACGAGTCATGACGATTCCGCCGTTCTCGAGTGGTAGTCCGTTCTGGACTATTTCACCTGCAGCGTCACGAGCCTTGGCTAGCTCATTCATTACCTTGATCTCAAAGCTCTCCTGCATTGTCTGACCGGGAAGTCGTTCCAGTATACCGCCCTCGTATTCGTCTGTGAGTTTTGCGACGTTTTTCTCCATGCCGCGCATGACCTTGTGGATGTCCTTGACTTCTTTCTCTTCGAGGTCGAGCTCGTCATAGCTATAGGTGAACCCTGTTAAGGTCAGGAACCCGTTGATGAGTCTGCTGACGCCGTTAAGGAAGTCGTGTCCCACATCAGTGCCATAGTCCTTGATGACCCTGTGGAAGATTGTGTCTGGGCGCTCAGCACCGATACTGTTCTTGTCGATGATGCCTGTTTTCAGTTCTCCATTCTGGATCATTACATAGGCGTCGTGTTCACATTCCTCAAACTTACACTCAGCGCAGTGCATACAGATGTTCGCCTTGCTGACGAAGCTGAAGTCCTTGGGTAGGAAAATGCTGAAGATGGTTTTACCGCTCCAGAGTGGCTCCGGGTCGGTTACCGTAGGCTTGGGTATCTCGCCCTTGTAGCCGATGTAGCTCAGTAGTTTGCCTACCTCGTTTGCCTTTAGCATAGTTTCTTTTCGTGTGAGGAGATATGCTCCGCTGATGTAGTCCTTGCCTGCTCCGATGATTGGTGCTCCGTATCTGGGGCTCAGGATCTGGTCCTGTACCTGCATCAGCATACGTGCCTCCGTCTGAGCCTCCTTGCTCTGTGGAATGTGGAGGTTCATCTCGTCCCCATCAAAGTCAGCGTTGTAAGGCGGACAGACAGTAAGATGCATTCTGAATGTCTTGTAGGGTAGTACCTTGACCTTGTGAGCCATGATGCTCATCCTGTGCAGCGATGGCTGCCGGTTGAATAGCGCAATATCGTTGTCCTTTAGATGGCGTTCAATAATAAAGCCAGGCTCGATACTCTCAGCGATCATAGTTCGGTCCTGTACGAACTCCAACCTGATACGTTTCTGATCTGGCCTGATAACATACAATGCACCGGGATGCTGGTTGGGGCCGTTAATAACAAGCTTCTTGACCTCCTCAATGTTCCTCTCAGTTACAACATCGGGAACCGTAAGCTTGGTGGCGATGTGTATTGGAACACCTACTTGGTTGATATCCAAGTTTGGGTCTGGGCTGATTACTGTACGAGCCGAATAGTCGACACGTTTACCGCTTAGGTTTCCTCTGAATCGTCCCTCTTTGCCTTTAAGCCTCTGTGCAAGGGATTTCAGTGTCCTACCGCTGCGGTGGCGTGCCGGTGGAATACCGGATACCTCGTTGTTGAAGTATGTTGTAACGTGATATTGTAGAAGCTCTGATAGGTCTTCAATGATTAGGGTTGGCGCCCCTGCGTCAATGTTCTCCCTGAGCCTCTGATTGATTCTGATTATGTCTACTAGTTTGTGGGTGAGGTCGTCCTCTGCCCTGATACCGGACTGTAGGATGATGCTTGGTCTTACATCCACTGGTGGGACGGGCATAACCTGTAGTACCATCCATTCTGGTCTAGCTACTGTTGAATTATAGTCCAGCATCTGAAGGTCTTCGTCTGGGATACGCTCGAACCACTCCCTGATCATGTTGGGTGTGAGTCTACGGGTTACCTCTTCTTCTGCCTCGATATCATCGTCGAAGAACTCCTCTTTCTCGATCTCCATAAAGCTGGTGGGTTTGTTGAATTTGACCACGGTCTGGACCATGCCACAGTATGGGCACTCCTTGTGGCGCTTGTACTTTTTCGCCTGCTTCATGATCTCTGCTGTTGTCTCATCAGATACCTTTCCGAACATCTCGATGTCTGTATTACGCTGAGATTGGAGTTTCTCTTTGAGCTCCTCGTCCAGTAGTATGCTTCCGCAGCCTCTGCATGTTGCGTTTAGCACCTTGTAGATCTGTTTTGCAAACTCAACGTGTACTACGGGTACTGCTAGCTCGATGTGTCCAAAGTGTCCGGGGCAGTTTATGGCAATGTTTCCGCATGTACGGCAGCGCTGTCTAGGCTCTAGTGTGCCTAGTCGCTGGTCCATAAGGCCTCCTGCGATGGGTGCTCCGTCTTCGTCGTATGTGTCGCTGGTTCCTATTTCTACTACGCTGAGTCTTCTGATCTCGTCTGGTGGTAGTAGCCCGAACTTGATTGCATCAATAACCTTGCTCATTCTATTCGACCTCCTTGGCTAGCTCTAGGCTAGGTGATAGACATAGGCTCTGCATCTCCTGCAGGAGTAGTTTGAAGGCGTAGCTTACTGTGACTGGCTCAATGTCGCTCTTACCCTCACAGGTGGGACACACATACTTACGTTGCCTGATATCATAGTAGCCTTGTCTTCCACAACGCTCACAAACATAGATAGTGTAAGCGTCTGATTCCTCTAGGAGCCTGTCTTTTAGAAGCATGGCTGCGCCGTGTCCTACGAGGCAGTCTCGCTCCATCTCTCCGAACCTTAGTCCTCCGCCCCTTGCACGGCCCTCTGTTGGCTGCCTTGTGAGCATCTGGACCTGTCCACGAGCCCTTGCGTGTATCTTGTCTACGACCATGTGGTGTAGCTTCTGGTAGAATGCTACCCCTAGGAATATCTCGGCCTCATACTTCTTGCCGCTCATACCGTCGTAGAGTATCTCTCGTCCACCGGGTTGGAGCCCGAAGTCGATAAGATGCTGCTGTAGTGTTTTGGGTTCTTCGTTTGCGAATGGTGTTCCGTCCACGATCTCTCCCCTAATGGCTGCGGATTTTCCGCCGATAGCCTCAATGAACTGCCCTACAGTCATCCTGCTGGGGTAGGCGTGGGGGTTCATGATGATGTCTGGGATAACGCCTGTTGTGCTGAAGGGCATGTCCTCCTGAGGAACAAGCATACCAATGACGCCTTTCTGTCCGTGTCTTGATACGAATTTGTCCCCTAGCTCGGGGATTCTGTTGCTCCTAACCTTGACTTTTACGAGTTGGCTTCCCTCGATGTCCTTTGTGATGAATACGCTGTCTACGACGCCTACCTCGTTGGGTCTGACGCCGACGCTTGTGTCACGTAGCTGTGGTCCTCTGACCTCTAAGCCACGGTATTCTTCCATAAATCTGGGTGGGCTTGTTTTCCCGATGAGGATATCTCCGCCTTTTACTTCTCCTTCGCTGGCGATGAGACCATCTGACTCTAGTTGCCTATAGGCGTCAGCTCCATGGTATCCTCTGATGCCTGCTTCTGGGATGGTTAACCTGTCTTTGCTTCCACCGAGGTATTGTTTGCACTCGGCTTTGTAGATTCTGAAGAAGCTGCTGTTACCCAAGCCACGCTGTACAGCTGACTTGTTGAAGATGATAGCGTCTTCCATGTTGTATCCGATGCAGCTTAGAATAGCGATAACGAAGTTCTGACCCGCTGGACGCTCATTATAACCGATGACATCCATGGGTTTTGTCGCTACCAGTGGCTTCTGCGGGTAATGCAGTAGGTGTCCACGGGTATCAGTTCTGTCCCTGTAGTTGAGGACGTAGACGCCGGGTGCCTGTTTTGCCATGGCTGCTTGATATGTGTTACGTGGTGACTGGTTGTGTTCCGCATATGGAATGATTGCTGACCCTACTCCGAGGATCGTGTATGGGCATACCTCTACGTGACTGTGTTCTGTTGTTAATGCTTCTTGGTCTATTGCGATGTATGCGTTTTCCTCTTCATCTGCGTCTAGGTACTCTATGATTCCTTCCCTGACGAGGTCACTCCAAGCCCATCTGTCTTGTCTGATGTTGCGGATGTACCGTTGTTTGAGTAGTGGTTTACCGTCTTCACAAACTATGAGAGGTCTCCTGATTCTTCCTTCATCACAGTTGACGTATATCTCGTTATAGTTTTTGTAGAAGACAATGTTTGCTTCTCCGCTGATCTCGCCTTTGCGGCGCATCTCCCTGAACGTGTTTGTCAGTATATCGGGTGATGTAGTGTATCCGAGAAGGTAACCTTCTACGAATATCTTTGTTCCAGTGTGTCTGAGCTGCTCATCAACGTCCTTGCTCCGGGTAACACCCATGAACTCTAAGGTACGCTTGATCTTCTCGGCGTCTGTTCCGACGCTTACGCTGCTCATCAATGCGAGGTTCTTTACTAGACCACAGTTTGCGCCTTCGGGGGTCTCGTTTGGACAGAGTCTTCCCCAGTGGGTGCTGTGGAGGTCTCGTGCCTCGAAGTTGGGCTGTGATCTGCTAAGTGGGCTCTGAAGCCGTCTTAGGTGAGAAAGCGTGGATAATGTATTAGTTCTGTCGAGGAGCTGTGTCATTCCAACCCTGCCCCGTCTCCAGTTTCCAGTCGCCAGTGCGTGCTGGATACGACTAGTAATAATGCCGGGTCGTACGGCTGCGCTGATGAGTACGCCTTTACGCCTTGTACTCATTCTGCGGAACTGGTACCTCATGTCCCTGTAGAGACTCCAGAAGGCGGACCTGAATAATTCTGCAAGGAGTGGTCCGGCTAACTTGATCCTCTTGTTTCTGAGGTGGTCTTTGTCGTCCTCTTGGCGTAAGCCTAGTTTTAGCTCAATGATCCTTGAAGCCATCTCCCCTAGGAAGACAGCCTTGTCGAACCTGTCCTCCGGCTCTCTGCCGATATGTGGAAGAAGGTTTCTGTCTAGGATGGTCTCTGCTCTCTTGATACGGAAGTCCTTGACTTGTCCAAAGGCGACCCTGTTTCCGATGAATAGCACCGAGTCCTCTATTGTTTGAACCGCTGCGCCTTCCCTGAAGCTGGGCTCAAGCTCGTTGAGTATGTCAGGGTTAAGGCTAACCATCTCGGCTACCTCACGGTCTGTCTCAACACCGAGTGCCCTCATCAGTACAACTAGTGGCACTGGTACTGGTACGCCGGGTATGGTTACGCTCATCTCGCCGTTTGCCTTGAGGCTTGCCTCGATTCTGGCTCTGAAGCCCACTGTTGTGCTGAAGACTTTACCCTTGTAAACAGGGCGTGCGCCTCTGTTGTCTGTCTCAACCAGTACACGGTTGGGGGCTAGGTCTTCTAGGCTGACGATGACTCGCTCGCTGCCGTTTACGATGAAGTATCCCCCGACTTCCTTGGGGTCTTCACCGAGTTTGACTAGCTCGTCTTCGGTGTGGCGGCTCAATAAACATAAGTTTGACTTTACCATGATAGGAAGGTCGCCGATGTTAACGCGTTCATATGTCTCGCGTCCTTCATCATCGAGTTCTATCTCAAGGTATAGCGGTGCGCTGTAGGTGAGGTTTCGGATTCGAGCTTCTCTGGGGTAGACTTCACGGACTGTTCCGTCTACCTCGACGACTCGGGGATCCCCTATCTCTATCGCGCCGAATTTTATGTCATATACATGGTTTGGCACCTCAATTGTGATGCCATTAATCTCATCGATAATCTGTTGCAGCGTATTCCTAGTGAAGTCGTTGTAGCTGTCTAGGTGCTGCTTGACTAGGCCCTCCTCGTTGAAGAAGGACTTCATCAGGTCCCAGTGGTCGTTTTCTGAGAGAAGCAATCTATATCATCCTGTTTTGAATGTTAATAATACTGCAAGCTGTTAGTACTCTTGAGGGCTTAATGTCGGGGTCTGATCCGTTCATTTAACCATTATTCACCTATTGAAAATCCATACTAACCTTGCAGAGGCTATACAGTAGGCTATGTACTTACCTAAAAACGTTTCTCTCTGAGTTGTTTTTAGTATCCTCTAGGGGAGAAAAGCTGTTTCTAGGTTCTCTTTACTCTCATAGTTTAAGAATATTCCGCCCGGTTTCCATCAGTGAAAATACAAACTTTTATAGGGGAACCTTGTTATTCGATTAGAGCCCAATAACATAGGAATGTGCAAATAATGGCGGATATGATTGAACGAGTACTTGAGCGCAGCGTAGGAAAAACCGTGCTCATTAAGCTAAGAGGCGGGAAGACACTCAGGGGCACCCTAGAGGGTTTTGACCAACACGTGAACCTGTACATGAAAGATGCAGAGGAAGTAACTGACCCAATGAATGTAGTCGAGATCGGCGACATTGTGCTACGAGGCGACAACGTCATCATGGTTAGTCCGCCACCAGAGTAGAAGTGACAAATAATGCCAACTAAAGGACCAATTCATCACGGAAAGACTATTCATATTAAGTGTAGGCGTTGTGGACGTAGATCATACCACATTAGAAAGAAGCAATGTGCGGCATGCGGCTATGGAGCCACAGCAAAGATTAGAAACCCTAGTAATAATAGGAAGCCGCTTCAGAGAAGTCGGCGTTTACTCTAAATTATTTATTTACTTGTTTATCCCACAGACTCTTGTGCTAGGGGGTACTGGGTTTGATGGGTCGGTTTATTGATGTGAAGCTTAAACCGGGGCATATACCCAAGGGAAGGCTGGCTTTTACGTTGATTGTTTTTTGTCTTCTCGCTGTTTCTATGATTAGGTTTTATGGTGGTACGGAGGAGGTTCGTGAGGTTCAGTATGATTTGCATAGTGTCGCGTTTGAGCAGGTGAATATTGCTAGACTTGCGAATAATGTGTCTTTGCTTGATTATGATGCTGGGTTGGGTGCGCAGGAGCATGCGTGGTGTATGATGGATCGGGGTGAGGCGTATCTTAATCTTGATCTCTCGGCTGGGGTGGTGGAGTGTGTGGGGGTTTATACTGAGAAGGGGCTTGAGCCGGAGGTTGCTATTGCGTTGATGGTTCATAGTATGATGTATGATGATGATTTTGGTGGGGATCGGGTTAGGGTGCTTGATCCGGGTCATGAGGTGGTGTGTGTGGGGGTGGCTGTGGATGGGGATAGTGTTTTTCTTGTGCTGGATTTCAGCTAAGTTTTTAACGGGTGTATGGTGTCTTATTTCGGTGTGCGGGAGTACCCGAGGCTGGCCAAAGGGGCGAGACTTAAGATCCGAGGCTTCGGGATAAGACATCTCGTGTCTAAGGACTTCGAGGGTTCGAGTCCCTCCTCCCGCACCTATTCTTTTTGGTGTCTACTGGTGGGTACTTTGAGGAAAAAATTTTCTTGTGGGAAATGGTGGGAAAAGGTATGATTTTTGTTGATTGTATTTTGTCATAGTAATGGCTAAGGTGATTCTAGTTTAATCAATGTCAATTTAAATCGCCATAATAGCGATAAGTTGCAGAATCGAAGTTAAAAGTATACAGTATAATGATATTTGACTTGTTTTTGTTGTAAACTGGTTATCTCCAGATCTGATAAAATATGAATGCACCACAAATAGCATTCTTTCAGTTGAAGTAACTTTTCTAGAGTATGATTCGTGAATCATCTTTGTTACTTCTCTTTTTTTTGTAGGATGGGTATCGAGAGGTCTTGAAGTACATCTAGTATAATCTCCATTTGATCTAGGTATTGGTTTGTAGTAAGGAGTTCATATCGTCTAGTTTCATCCAAGTTTTTACGGATTTGCTCCATTTTTGTTTTAAGAGCCATTATTTTTTGTGTTCTGACGATATCTGAGTGTAATTTATGAGTACTGTAGTTATCCAAGATTTAACGCACCTCGTTTTGTGTCAAGATCGCTGAGGAATTGAATCCTTTTGTGATCATCCAGAGCGCCATGATTATTTCTTGCAAGGCTAGTGGTAACATAAACAGTATCGCTGTTTCAGCTGGAATATATTCCCAGTAAAACATCATGGATGCTATCAGCAGTATTACTGCGCTTACGAGACCAAAGATGGATATCCATCGCGGTATGAGCTTTGTCTTGATCAACCCATAGTAGAGTAGGGTGGCTCCTAGGACGAATACGATGATGTAGAGTAACCCTCCAGAGTCAGCCCAGTATAGAACCGCTTGAATCATGTCGCCCATGTTGTTGAAAAACGATGGGTCTCCGTTGGCGGTTAGGTAGTTTTGACTTAGCCCGATTATTGAGAGCTTTGTTATCTGTGCAAAGGATAGCAGTACCACCTCGATTAATCGGATACTGATATAGCCAAAAGCTAGTGCTTGGTTGTAGATTCTCAGGAAGGGGTAGAGCAAAATCGGTATGAAGACCAGCCCAATTACTCCGGCAAACTCGATTAAGACACCAGTCATCACAGTCAACCTGTTTGGGTACGTAATATCCAGGTAATTTGTAGCACCTATTATTGGACCGTAGAAGGCTTGCCCGATGAACAAGGTAGCTGTTGCGAGTATAAATAACAGTCCTACAAGCTTTGCTGTCCTTTTTTGGAGAACTAGATCTGCCATCTCAAATACCTCCTGTAACATCGGATAGGGGATTGATCCATCTCCATGCCGCCCAGACTATGTAGGCTGTGCAGACTACTTCGATGCTTCCGAAAAAGATGTAATACAGTCCTGGTCCGGAGCCTACGAACATGGACGCTGAAACGGTTATGGTGTGAAGCAACCCTATCAGGATGTTGAGCCATCTATTTGCTCTGTACTGCAGTGTCCTTGAGAGCAATGTCATAGCAATGGCTGTCTCCAT
>JAHLLU010000030.1 GCA_020444005.1 archaeon | reverse complement strand
AATTGAAACATATTGGTCCAAAGATAGTAGCAGGTCCACCGGGTCCAAAGGTCTCGGAGACGCTTCGTGGCGCTGGTTTATCTGACGCTGATTATGGTTCTCCCCTTGTACAGCGGGCTGAGGGTATCTATATTGAGGACCCTGATGGGAACGTGTTCATTGATTTGGTGTCTGGGCGATGTGTCGCTAACACTGGACACAGTCATCCGAGAGTAGTCAAGGCTATCAAGGATCAGCTTGATCGTGGTTTCCATTGGCAGAACCTTGAGATGTACCGGTTACAGGATCGACTTGGAGATATGACTGGTTTATCCCCGTGTCAGATATTCTGGAGCCAATCAGGTAGCATGGTGAATGATTTCGCTATCAAGGCGGCTAGAAGGATCACTGGCAGACCGGGGATAATCAGCTTCACAGGCAGCTATCATGGTTCAAGTATGGGTGGAATCAGTCTCAGCGGATATGATCCCTCTATGAAGCGCCACTATGGACCACTGGTTCCTGAGATACATCACGTTCCATACGCAGCATGCTACAGATGCCCATTCAAGATGGAGCCAAAATCATGCGGCTTAGCCTGTCTCGATTATCTTGAGGACGTGGTTTTCAAGAGCTATGTGACGCCAGATGAGACTGCCGCTGTTTTTGTTGAGCCTATTCAGGGTGATGCTGGATGGCATGTGCCTCCGCCCGAGTGGCATCAAAGGCTCAGGCGTATTTGTGATGATCATGGTATGCTTTTGGTTGTTGATGAGGTTCAGACCGCCTTTGGGCGTACCGGGAAATGGACGGCTATGGAACACTGGGGTGTCCAAGGAGATATTGTGCTGCTTGGGAAAGCTATGGCGAGCGGTATTCCCATCAGTGCCTGTGTCTTACCTAGGAGCTTATTGGAGTCAACTGACCCTGAGCCTATCCCGATACATGCTCAGAGTTTCAGCGCTACGCCACTTGGAGTAGCTGCAGCACATGCTACAATGGATGTGATCAGAGACGAGAAACTCTGCGAGAACTCAGAGAAGACGGGGACATATATGAAGAAACGGCTCGTGGAATTGATGGATACTCAGAGGTGTATTGGTGATGTTCGTGGGCTTGGACTTTTACTGGGGGTAGAGATTGTGAAGGATCGAGATGCTAAAACATCTGCACCTGAACTGGCTAATACGATTTGTAGAGAGGCGTTCAGGCGTGGATTGTTCATAATGAACATGGGTAGTTATGGAGGAAGAGCGATTCGTGTCGCACCGCCATTAATCATTACCCCTGAACAGGTTGACGTCGCAGTAGAGATGCTAGATGAGTCTATGAAGGCTGCAACAGGTTAAGCCTTGTAGCTCTTCATGAACTCCTCTGTGACCCTAAGATACTTGTCTACGTCTTCAGCGGTGTGAGGGCTGCTTATCCAGCTGTGACTTACTGTTGGGCTTAGATAGATTATATTTCGCTCAAGCATGTACTTGAAGTACGCTTTTGTCATCTCCAGATCGTTCTTAGCGGTGTCTCTAGCGTTCTTTGGTTTCTCTTTCTGGAAGTGGATACCAAATGTGCTTCCAACGCCTGTGACTGATGTTGGATGTTTGGATTCATCAAATATCGCTTGGAGCCCACTGCGCATCTTCTCTCCTAGAGCATCAATGTGCTTGTGAACAGCCCCATCCTTTAGGGTATCAACGGTTGCACAACCAGCAACCATGGTAATCGGGTTACCAGTAAACGTACCACCATGAGCACTCCGCTTCTCAGGATCAGGATACTTTGTGTGATCAATAAGCTTCATTATTTCCTCTGGTCCACAGAAGGCTCCAACAGGGAAACCGCCTCCAATCACCTTACCCATAATAGTGAGGTCTGGAGTTACGCCATAGTATCCTTGTGCTCCACCCATTCCCAGCCTGAACCCGGTGATAACCTCATCAAAAATCAACAAAGTATCGGTCTCAGTGCAGAGTTCACGCATACCCTCCAAGTATCCCGGTTCTGGAGTAAGGAAACCTGCTGCACCCATAACCGGCTCCATGACTATACAGGCTAGTTTCTCTTTTTTCGCGATCCTTGTTGCTGCTTCAAGATCATTATAGGGTACAGCCATGGTGTCCTCAGTGGTTTTAGGGTTTAACCCAGCGGACTCAAGTCTTCCATAGGGTCTGCTGACATATGCGTGAAGACTATCATAGCCACCGTGCCATCCACCCTCGATCTTTAGCATCTTGTTTCTGCCGGTATATGCTCGGGCGAGTCTTGTGCCATACATGTTTGCCTCTGTACCGCTGCTAGTGTAACGAACCATCTCAGCTGATGGAACATACTTCACTATTCTTTCCGCTAGTTCAATCTCTTTCTCGTGGCTGAACCCAAAATGCGTGCCTTTTGGAAGCTGCTTCTCAACAGCACTGATGATATTATCGTGGGCGTGCCCAAGTATCAAAGCACCGTGTCCAACCCAGTAATCAGTGTAAACATTCCCATCAGCATCATACAACTTTACACCCTTAGCATGATCAATATAAAACGGATAAGGTGGAAGAGCCCGTATCGCATAACTTACCCCAGCTGGGAGCACTTTCTTCGCCCGTTTAAACAATTCCTTTGATTTCCCTGTTCTCTTACTATAATCAGACACAGTGATCGCCTAACCAGAAAATACCGGTTCCGGGGTTTAAAACTAGGCGGTCAGCGCATGGGTTTAAAGGCAATGAGTGCTTTATCGCCTCTGTGAACCCGGAGAAAATCAACGAGAGCATTGTTCAGCTAAAGGTACCAATGTCTAGAAACCCACTGGGTAAGACATTCAGCTACCTACTACTGGAATCAAAGACACTCATAGACACAGGAGTACCCACAGAGGAAGCCTATACGGGGCTCTATGATCAACTCGCTGAATACAATCTCAAGCCAAAAGACATTGAAACAGTTATCATCACACATCTCCACAACGACCACATCGGCTTAGTTGAGACCCTTCGTGATTATGGTGCAGAGATATGGGCGGGAGCCGCAGCTAAAACCAGACAGGAACAGATGGTCAAAGAATGGGATAACCTCTACGAGAACACCCTCAGAGAACTCGATCTCTTTGGAGGGCAAGAATACAGAAACAACATCACGCGCAATCAATATGTCTTCAAGTCTGACGTTAAACCAATGCCCATCGACAGATACCTCCAAGACGGCGAGAAGATCACAGTTGGAGACCTAGAACTAGAAGTTATCTGGACCCCGGGACACAGCTACGAACACATATGCCTACTAAATCAGGCACAACGAATACTCTTCAGCGGAGACCACGTACTACCAAAGATCACAAGCCACGTAGCACTATACAGCTACAGAAACCATGACCCACTCAACGAGTACCTAACAAGCCTACACAAAGTCGAAGACATCGACGTAGACACAATCCTACCCGGACACGAATGGATATTCCACGACCTCAAACCAAGAATCGAACAACTCTACAGACACCACAGAAACAGACTAGACGAGATGAAAGCCACCCTAGAAGACGGCCCCCAGACAGTCTATGATGTTGGAAGCAAGGTTCACTGGGATAGTCGTCCTTGGCCCGAGATGACTTTCTGGACTAAGCGCATGGCAGCTACCGAGACCTATGCACACCTTGTTTACCTAAGAAACAAGGGCGAGGTCAAGGAAACCCTACAGGGTGACACCTACTACTTTAGTTTAGAATAGAAAAGGGGTGTTCACGATACGTGAACCGCTCTAACTTATTGTACATTATTTGAGAATATCCCCCCTCCCGAAGGAGGAGGGCTCTTGGGGGAGTGTAATCAGCGCCAGACCTTTATTCCACGTTCATGGAGGTACTGTGCCGCTAAATCCGCGATGTCAGGTCCCTTGAATGGGATCTTTAGCTCCTTGGCTTTACCCATGATATCGCGGTACTGTATCTCTAGAGGCTTTCCAGAGTTCTGGAACTCATCTAGGATTGTCTGCGCAACCTCTTCTGCTACCCTGTATTTGGGGCTCAGCATCTTGTAGTGTAGCTTCAACGCTTTCGCTATCTCATCTGGACTAGAGGTCTCGATGGCCCATACTGTTGGCCTTGGTCCACCCTTGCTGCGCTTTACCTTGCTGACCTTTAGCGCGGGCACAACTACTTTCATTGCTCTGAGTCGCTTCAGCGCTCTGTATACTGTTGCCTCGGGCATGTTCAACTCGCATTGTAGTACCCATGCGGTTGCTGCTCCGTGGAGACAGAAATACAAGAAGGCTTCACTGACTGCACTACTGCTGAAGATTTTCTCGCTGAAGCTCATAAGCTCCTGAATATTCTTCAGTGTGGTCGCGAGGTCGTTTTTCTCGTTAAGTAACAATAATTTACGGAAAACTTCCACGTATTTCGCGAAGTTAGCATCAATTACATTGGATCGCTTCACCGAGCGATTTTTATTCTTGTTTATACTTTTATCTAGGGCTACCGTGTTTGACACTTAAATCTAACTCCGGATCCCCTCTCGGGGCAAGATGTTTACAGCTCCGATATGCTTATAAGTATACTTGTTAACAAGTAAACAAGTAAACAAATAAACTGGTGATACAGTAAACATGCCACGCAAAACCGTAGCCATTAGGGGATTAAACACCGAGCTTTACACGGAAGTCTTCTCCATGGCAAAGAAAGACGGCAAGAACGTGGCAGACGTCGTAAACAATGCACTGGAGCAGTACCTCAATAATGACGGAACTGAAGCTGTCACCGCTGGTCAGACACTGTCTAACTCCGCAGAATTTATTCTGGCCATCGATGATGACGGCGAAATAAGTCTTTCTAAGGACGATATAAAGGAAATAGCCATAGAAATGGGTCCTTTCGCCATAGAAAGCAACGGTAGCCTTGTTTTCGAAAAAGACGTGGATAAAAACGCGTTAGCACAGATCACTAGAATACAGGTAAAGAGTGGAACAGTAAAGGTTCCACGCACAGCCTACGCACAATTCCTAATAAAGTGCAAGATACAAGGAAAACTCGACAAGTATTGAGACCCGTTTTAACGGTAGCAGTTGGGGTCCAAGACGGAAGCTTCGAGGCTTTCCAACGAGGGATAGCTAGTGCTATCCAACATACTTCTCTTTGTTTAACAAAACTATGTGATGTTGTTATACAAGACATCAAAATTGATTGTATAACAGTTGACGGGCTTGATGCCACCGAAGTCTTGTTAAACAATCTCGTTGACTGGGATTATGATGTATTGATTCTTGGTGGCGCTACCTTCGCTGGGTTCAACGTGGTCGATGTGAAAAATGTTTACAAAACCACAGGAAAGCCTGTGATTGTTTACAGTCCAAGGATTCCTGATATGGATGCTACTCTATGTGCATTGCGTAAACATTTCAGTGACTGGGAAATGCGTTGGAGCAGATATGAGGCCCTCGGCGAGTTGCATGAGTGTAGGATCAAAGATTATCCTTCTGTTTACTATGAGATAGTTGGCGAGTCAACGGGTTACGCTGAAAAAGTCTTACATGAACAGGCCATCTATGGACGTATGCCTGAGGCGGTTCGTGTAGCAGACTTGATCGCTAAGGGTGTTACTCCAGTCGTTCGAGATCTAACGGTATCTCGTTGTGGGTCTTGAGGTTGAAAACCGAGATTACGCCGGGTGTGGGGTCTAGTTTCATTCGTTTCTGGAATGGAGTCTGGTCTTGGAAGCTGCCGCTTGCTATTAGCGTGATTCCCTTGTAGCGTTTGGATTCATGGATGTGTATGTGTCCCATCAGTACCACGTCAGGTATCTCTTTGATTACAAGTCGGTCTATTTTCTCTGGGGCTATGGGTGTAGATTTACCGTAGCTGGGCGCAATGTGTCTACATTTTAGTAATAGTTCTACGGCTGTCACTGGGTTATGGAAATCGTGTCCAGGGGTTGAGCCTAGGATGTCTGTGAGGGCTGATCCGTGGGCTACGAATACTTTGACTCCGTTTAGGTTTAATGCGATGGGGTTTGGCGCCATGTGGATGCGTGGGTTTGCGTATAGTTCTGGTGCGTATGATTCTGGTATGGCTGGTTGTGGTAGGCTTCTTCTTACGGCGTCGTGGTTGCCGGGTATGATGATGGTTTCTATGTGAGGTGGTAGTTTTTCGAGGAGTTTTGCTGCTTCTCTGTATTGTGCTCGTTGTGTTGGTATTGTTAATTCGTCTAGTTGGTTGACGTATATTCCTATGCCGTCAACGAGATCACCCGCGATAACAAGGTATTTGACTTGAGCTGCAAGGTCTCGGCTGGGTTTTGGTCCGAGGTCTTGGTTCATCCACCTGATGAATTTGTCGAAAAGGTCCTGTCTGAAGTATTTGCTGCCTATGTGGACATCGCCTACGAATACTGCGGAGACGTTTTCCTCGCTGCGTCCTACCTCATGCATTGGTACGTCTGGCCATATGAGATCGTTTGCGATTAGAAGGTCGTCTCTGTAGCGAATGCCGTCGATGCAGATGACTTGGTCTTCCAGTACCTCTAATCCTTTTTTTACGGTTTCCTCGCCGCTTACCATTACTGTGGCTAAGGTGTCTTTGTCCTCTAGCTCTAGGAATAATCGGTTTTTTCTTGCTCGTTTGCTTGTGACCATGCCTATGGTTTTGAACTTTGTTTTTAGTGGTAGTTTTACTGCGTTGGTTAGGGATACGGCGTCTCTTAGGTCTACTCTGTGTTTGATAATGGATTCAAGTTGGACTAGCCTGCTGTTGAAGTAATCAATGTAACCGTCTGCGCTGCCGATGCTACGGGTTTCATCAGGGTAATGTACCTCTAGGTGTCCGTTTACTGTGGCAGCATATGGTTTTTGTTTTGGTGTGGTGGTTTTTTGTGGTTGAAAATATGATGCGTCTAGGATGAATAGGTCTTGTTCTTTTGAGGCTCTCCTTAGCGCCTCATCGACTAGCTGTGCTGCCTCTGGGACGCTCTTGTTTTGAAGAAGAGTGAAGACCTCTGGGCTGAGCTGGTAGCCCTCGGTTAACACCCTTTGTAGTACTGGGAGGAGTTCCTCGTTCAAACCTGATCCTTTACTTGGCTTGTATTACGTAGTCTGTACGTGCTGGCGCGAAGGTCTCTATGATGATGGCTGGTTCATCGCCTATGGTCTCGAACTTGTGTTCCTCGTTTGGTGGGATAAACCATGCTGCACCTACTTCTGCTTCTACAGCTTTGTCTCCTGATGTGAGGCGTCCTTGTCCTGATATCAAGGTGCCCATCTGTTCATGTGGGTGTCCATGCCAGTCTACGACTGCGCCGGGTCCGATTACTATGTAGCACATGGTTGCGTGCATACCGTTTCCTATGATTCTGATGTCTACTCCGGGGATGGGTTCAAAGCGTGGTGCCTTCTCCCATGTTGTTGGTTGCATACCGTGATAGAAGCAATGATACTATTTATGATTAGAGTCCGACGGTGTTTGCCTCGTTTTGCTCTAGGATGAGTTCTCGTATCTCTTTGCGGATACTGTACCTGTAGGGCATGCTGCTTGTGTTGCGGTCAACGAAGCCTTTATCGTAAAGCTTCTTCAGGAGTCTGGCGGTGTGTTCGCGGGTCTTCTCGATGATCTCTTTGATCTCTGGTACTGTTCCCTCGCCTGTGTCTACGATCATCTTGAGTACTTCAAGCTCTGTGTCTGTGAGTCCTTGCAGTATATCCTCGCCTTGTACGGGTATTGGGGCATCAACCTGCGTCTGTTGTATGATTCTTGGCTGTGATGCAAGTTTGTTGAGGTCTTTCTTCATGGTCTCAATGGAATTCTCAATGCCATCTACGCGGTTCGAGAGTTCCTTTACCTTCTCTAGACCGGCTAATGTTGCGTCACTGTTATCCTGTCTGTTGGCTAGTGCCTCGTTTGCCATGTATTTTGCTTGTAATGTGTCTCGTTCTAGTCGTTCGAGGTCTGATTCCATTCGTTTTACCTGTCTGCTGAAGCCGAATGTGATGTTTCTGACTGCGTCTTTGCTGTCCTCGTATTCGCCTTGTGCCATCTTGATGCGTTGGTAGAAGATGTAGCTGGCTACTATTGTCACCAAGAATAGCGCGAATGTTGTGAAGACTAGCTCCATCAGATATCCAGTACTCAACAGTGATTTCAGGTTAATTACAGTTACGTATTTCGCGACAATTCATTCTAGTATAAATGATGGTTACACCGGTAAACAATCTCATTCTGTTTGAATTGTTTACATGTTTACAAGGACACTTGTTTGAGTTGTGTTTAAATTATGCAGTTCAACTAAAACGTGATACTCCTTGAGCAAGCGACAAGCAAAGATAAACATCACAGGTAGAGTGCAAGGCGTTGGTTTCAGACCATTCATCTATCGTATGGCGGTACGGAACAAACTCTTGGGTTATGTTATTAATCTGGGTGATGCAGGTGTCGAGATTATTGTCGAGGGCTCAGAGAAGGATATTGAACGGTTTCTAATTGATGTCGAGGAGAATGCTCCAGAGGTCTCAGAGATCGAGGGCATCAAGACAGAGTACCGCGAATATACTGGAAATTATTCTAACTTCATTATTGATAAGAGCAAGAAAACAGGCAAAGTCGCATCAGGCATCTATCCACCAGATATTGGAATATGCCCCGAATGTCTCAAGGACATGGAGAACACTGAGGGAAGATGGTATGAGTATCCGTTTACTGCTTGTGCTTGGTGTGGACCAAGATTCACATCAGTAAAACAACTACCATATGACAGGGAACGAACTCACATGCACGATTTTCCCATGTGTAACGACTGTGAACACGACTACTATGATCCTATGGACAGACGGTTTGATGCACAAGGAATCACATGCAGCCAATGTGGACCAACTATGGGACTCTATGATGCTTCGGGTAAGAGAATCGCTGTTGATGATGTGTTCACCGAGACAGCCAAGTACATCTTAGAAGGTTCAATTATTGCAGTCAAAGGCATAGGAGGCATACATCTCGCCTCACTTGCTACCCGAGACGATGTTCTTGAAGAGTTTAGGAGACGAAAGGATCGTAAGAATCAACCTTATGCCTTGATGTCACCTGATCTAGAGTCAATCAAACAATATGCAGAATTTTCACAAATAGAGAAAGAGTATCTTACATCGTGGAGAAAACCAATTGTCTTGCTTAGAAAAAAACACAGAGTCATATCAGATCTTGTTGCACCGGGATTGGACACTGTAGGCGTTATGTTACCTTACACTGGTATCCAGACTATGCTTTTCAAACGCCTCGATGAACCCGCCTTGGTAATGACCAGTGGAAATCGCCGTGGTTTACCCATGTCTATAACCAATGAAGCTGCATTGAAAGAACTAGGTGGATTAGCTGACTATTTCTTACTACATAACAGGGACATAATCAATCGATCAGATGACTCTGTTATCAGAGTAATTAATGGAAAACCGGCTTTTACACGTAGGTCAAGAGGCTATGTTCCTGATCCAATCAATATACCCATTCAGAAAGGTATAGCAATCTCACTTGGAGCAGAACTCAGAAACGCAGCCGCCATAGCAACCAATGGTAAAGTCTTCATGACTCAATATCTTGGTGATATTACTTCATTAGAGGGCTTAGAGTTTGAGAAAGATGCTATTCAGACTATGCGTGATTTGCTAAATATCACACGTAACCCGGATGTGATGGGCTGTGACCTTCATCCAGACTATATGACATCACAATACGGGCAAGTGATATCACAAGAAATGGATATTCCACTCGTGAAATCACAACATCATCACGCTCATATCACATCAGTCATGGCAGAACATATGATAAAAGACGAAGAAGTCATCGGAATAGCTCTAGACGGGGCTGGATACGGTGCAGACGGGCAGATTTGGGGTGGAGAAGTGCTAAAATCCGGGTATTCTGGCTATGAAAGGGTCGGTCAACTGGAGTATTTGCCTATGCCTGGGGGTGATCTATGTGCTTATCATCCTTATAGAATGTTAATAGCTGGTTTATCTAAGGTATTTTCTGATGATGAGATACGTGATATCACAAAAAATCACATAAATCACGTGTTACCTCACGGTGAACAGGAATTAAATGTGATATTACAGCAATCACACAGTAATTCGACATTAATAACCTCTAGTTTTGGTAGAGTATTAGACGCTGTATCTGGTTTTCTTGGACTCACTTATTATCGTTCATATGAAGGAGAACCAGCGATGAGACTTGAGGCGTTTGCCACAAAAGGAGATTATAATAAAATCACATATAATCCACTTATAAACTATAATAACGGTATTTACATCTTAAATACATCTAATATGCTAAAATACGTCCTTAATAACGTAAATAAGCATAAAAAACAAGATATAGCTTCATTTAGTCAAAAATATCTCTCAGAAGGAATGGTAAAAATAGCTGATAGTGTTTCAAACGATACCGGAATAAACAAAATAGCAATATCGGGTGGAGTATTCGTCAATGAATTTATCACCTCCTACATAACGAAAGAATTAGAAAAACTAGGTCATACAGTTCTAAGAAATAAATATGTACCACCGGGAGATGGTGGATCATCCCTTGGTCAAGCTGTGACGGCGTTACATCACGTGATATGATGTGATATCACATCAGTTTTATACTAGTAGGTGTAGCCAGTTTCTTGATGCCTTCTATTAATTCTGTTTCAAAGCGTTTTAGTTCAGTCTTGTTTATCTCTGAACCTGTCGATTCCAGTATAGTTGTATACTCTTTGAGTTTTTCAGCTAAAACATAATACTCATCAAACGGTCTCGCATCGAATACTCCAATATAACTCAATAAAACGATGGTAAATATACTGGATATGACATTCTTACGAGCTTGTGATAAAGAGCGGCTAAAAGAGCCTCTACTAACGTTATTGCTTCTAAATAGGGTTTTTTCGTCTAAAGATAACTTATTATCTGATATTAACTCCGTTAACATATCAATAACAAGCGTTTCAAACTGTATACGCGTTATATTGGCGTTATTTAGCAAAATATCAGTAATTGGGTCTTTAAACGTCTTTTGAAGCACATTTTGATAATCTTCTGAACTCAAATTACGACTAACCTCACAGTGATATCACATATAGAAGAATATATGTTTGTTGACAAAGTTGTATACAGGAAATCATACTTCTAGATCGATCTTACGCACCCTCAAAATGTATTAAACAAATAAATAAACACGATAAAATGCAGTAATATTAACATATATGTGTAATACATCGTCTTGGAAATCCTTAATTCCAAGCCCCACAACCATAAAACGACATGACATCACTCAAGGAAATAAACATAAACTGTCTAAAAATAGAACCTCAAATCATCGAATTCATACAAAATAATGTTGAAAACGCCCACCTAAAAGGAGCAATTATTTCAGCAAGTGGTGGAATAGATTCAGCTGTCACACTACATCTAACAGTGAAAGCCCTTGGACCAGAGAAGGTAACTGTGATTACAATGCCAGAGCGTGATGTCACACCTGAACGTGATATCATGGATGTGATGTTACACTGTAAACAGTTAAATCTCACATGTAACACGGTCGATATCACGCCTATGTTACATGTGATGCGACAGAACCTCACAAATTATGACCCACAGGAAAAAATATCATCAGGTAATATTCGTTCACGACTAAGGATGATTATTGCTTATCATTACGCTAACATTGAACATAAAATGGTGATGGGCACATCAAATAAGACAGAATTACTCACAGGATTTTTCACAAAATATGGAGACGGTGGAGTTGACCTTATGCCCTTGGCTGATCTCTACAAATATAATATTCGTCAATTAGCTAAATATCTCGAAATTCCACAAAATATAATCGATAA
>JAHLLU010000029.1 GCA_020444005.1 archaeon | reverse complement strand
GATCCTCCTGCGTGTGCCTCTTTTCCAATGTAGTGAACGAGTTTGCCGATGAAGCCGTTGTTGCTGCCTCCTACGCCTATGAGTTTTGTTTGGTCCATGGCGCTGTGGCTGCCGATGCAGATGTCGATGTCTTTCATGGCACCTAACCTGATGAACTCTTGTTTGCCTCCGAAGAACTCTAGTTTCCCCTCTTCTCTGAGGCGGTTTCTGTAATCGATTTCTATGTACTCTTCGGCGGGTACGGCCACCATCAATATTTCTCCGGACAGATATTCTTTGACTACGTCCAGTCCGTAGCCTACGCCCAGCATTACTGCCATCTGGCTGTGGTGTCCGCACGCGTGTACGTTGCCTGAGGCTGGGTGTGCTTCTGGGTGGACGGGTATGTGTAGGGCGTCGAGTTCGCCTACTATGCCTATGCTTGGTTTTGATCCATCGTCTTTGAGGTAGGCTTTACTGCCGGTTATGGCTATTTTTTTCTCATAGCGCCAGCCCATCTCCTCGTATTTCTGTTCGGTGAGTTCTGCTGTTTTGAACTCTTTGTAGCCTAGTTCTGGGTATTTCCAGATGGCTGTGGCGTATTCTATGATCTCGTCGGCTCTGCGGTCTATCTCCGCTAGTGCCTTTAGTTTGAGTTGGGATTTGTCCATTAATATCAGAATATCATGATGTGTTCTAGGCTTAAGAAAGATGAGGTAATCGAACCGTTTCTATGTTTTGTATTAAGATAAGTTTTAAGCTTGGATACCAATGGTGTTTTGAATATGATTTGAGTGTGTTTGAACGCGAGAAGATTACTGGTATTCTGGATGATCTTGTTCGCGTCAAGTTAAATGCTCGTAATCAGCGTTACAAGTTGGTGGTTTTTGAGAGTAAGCTAGTTTTTCTTAGAGTAAATAAGCGGTGGTTCTTCAGGAAAAAGACGGATTATTCTCGTGATGAGCTTAGCTCGATGTCTCCCATGCAGGTAAAGCGGTTGTCTATGGGTAGCTTTTTGGTTGATTTATCTGATGTTATTGATGTTAAGGTTAAGGAGTCTATTCCTTTTGTTTTGATGCTGGACCCGAAGGAGGCGACAAACTTCAATTTTACTGGTCTTGAGGATGATATTGTGCATGAGGTTCCGCTTGTGTTAAGGCGAGATAGAGTGAAAGGGGTTGATGTTGTGGAGCATGAGTGGGAGCTAGTGTTTGAGACCAACCGGTTTACAGTTTCGTTTATTGTGCCGTATGATCCTAGACCAGTTATGCCTTTGGTTCTTTCTATGAAGCTGGATAATGTATTGGACAGTTAGATGTTCTATTTGATTAGATTAAGCCGGAGAGAAATCTGGTTCATTAATAATATAGGCAATTGATAGATGATGACTGGTTTTTATCTCGAAATAAGACAAATATTGGGAGCTATACCTCGCATTTGCGCAATAATCAACCTAGATCTTGTTCCCAGAACCAATATTAGCCTCCATAAGCATATTGGGTTTCATTAGGTGTAATAGATGAAGCTTCTAGAATACGAAGCTAAAGAGTATTTCAAACAGTTCGGAATCCCCACTCCAATGGGAAAAATGGTTACGACACCGGAAGGTGCAGCAAAATACGTCGAGTCTCTGGGTAAACCCGTTGTAATTAAGGTACAGCTACCGGTTGGAGGTAGAGGAAAAGCGGGAGGAGTCAAGTTCGCTGATATCCCAGTTGAGGCAAAGGAAGCAGCAAAACAGCTTCTTGGGATGACGATAAAGGATCTGAAGGTTGAGAAACTCTATGTTGAGGAGAAGGTAGGTATTGTTAATGAGATATATCTCGGTGTGACCATTGACCGTAATAGGAAGCAGCATGTCGTACTTGCCTCCAGTGAGGGCGGTATGGAGATCGAGGAAGTTGCCGCGAAGACTCCTGAGAAGATCGTGCGTTTCTATGTTGATCCATTGACTGGTTTAAGGAGTTATCACGCTAACTATATCGCTTCAAAGCTTGGTTATAGGGGTGGGATGATGAGGAAGTTCTCTTCGTTTGTCACAAAGCTGTATACTTTGGCTGTTGAGATGGACGCTGAGCTTACTGAGATTAATCCATTGGCAGAGGTAGCGGATGGTTTCTTGGCGGCTGATGCTCGTTTGAACATCGATAACAATGCTTTATTCAGACACAAGGAGCTTCAGGAAAGATTGCTTGATAGTTATCAGGGAGAGCTTACTGAACGTGAGATTGAGGCTCGGGCAGAGGACCTTACCTATGTTGAGCTTGATGGAGACATTGGGATCATAGGTAATGGCGCTGGTTTAACCATGGCGACCCTTGACTCTGTGATGATTCACGGAGGCAAGGCGGCTAACTTCCTTGATCTTGGGGGTGGCGCTACTCCTGAGAGAATCGGAAAGGCGGTTAAGTTTGTGTTGAGGGATGAACGTACCAAGGCGTTGTTTGTGAATGTACTTGGGGGCATCACTCGTTGTGATTATACTGCTGAGGGTATTGTTGCTGCTCGTGAGGAGCTTGGGTTAAGGAAGCCTATTGTAGTTCGTATGATGGGCACCAAGGAAGAAGAGGGAAAGGCCATTCTCAAAAAGAATGACATAGATACATTGGATTCCATGGAAGAGGCGGCTGAAAAAGCCGTGAAACTGGCTGGAGGAGACGCATAATGACCAAGTTCATCAATAAAGATACACGAGTCGTCGTACAGGGAATCACAGGCAGTCAAGGAATGTTCCATACACGTTTGATGAAGGAATATGGCACCAAGGTGGTTGCCGGCGTTACTCCCGGTAGAGGTGGACAAGAATCAGAAGGAGTACCTGTCTATGATACAATTCATGAAGCTCAGGATAATCATGAGATTGATGCGAGTATCATCTTTGTACCTGCTCCTTTCTCATTGGATGCGGCGCTTGAGGCGATTGAAGCTGACTTGGACCCTGTGATAGTTATCACTGAGGGAGTTCCGGTTGTAGACAGCATTAAGTTAGTTGCCGCAGCCAAGGCTAAGGGCACAACTATTGTTGGTCCTAATACACCGGGTGTCATCAAGGCAGGTGAGTCCAAGATGGGGATAATGCCGGCTCAGGTATTCAAGAAAGGAAATGTGGGCATCATCAGTCGTAGTGGTACCTTGTTTTATGAGATTGCCTCACAGATTACACGTGTTGGTCTTGGTCAGAGTACTTGTGTTGGTCTTGGTGGTGACCCTGTGGTTGGTCTTGATTATATTGATATGTTAAAGTGGTTCCAAGATGACCCTGAAACTGAAGCGGTTGCGTTGATCGGTGAGATCGGCGGCGATGCTGAGGAACGAGCAGCCAAGTACATAAAGGAAGGCGGCTTTTCCAAACCAGTTGCAGCGTTTATCGCTGGTCGTGCAGCGGTTCCCGGTAAACGCATGGGTCATGCTGGTGCCATTATTCAAGGCTCAACGGGTACGGCGGATAGCAAGATCAATGCTTTGAAGAAAGCTGGTGTAGCTGTCGGTGAGTTACCGGGTAAGGTTGCCGAGGAGCTATTACGGCTTCTTTAATCCTCTTCTATCAGTTTTAGTATGTTTTCTAGCATGCGGAAGGTCAGCCCCCAGACGGTTTCTCCTTGTACCTTGTAGACTGGTCCTTCCCATCCTTTGACTACTGCTTGAGTTTTTCCTTTTTTTATCTCGCTGAGTGATGCCCAGAGGTGTTTTGTGAGCTCATAGTTGAGATGTACTTCTGGGTATTCATCGTATCTGTAGACGACTGGTTGTACGGCGAGGGTTTTTCTTACTGCTGAGTAAACGGGCTCCATGAAGCCTATTACTTTTTTATCCCGTAGATCGATGCTTGTTTCCTCAAGTACCTCCCGAACAGCTGTATCTATGAGGGTCTCGTCTTGGAGGTTTTTCTTGCCTCCGGGGAACGCCATGTCACCGCTCCAAGGATCATCGTCTACTTCTGCTCGTTTCACTAGGAAGAACTCTAGGTCGTTTTTCTTGGGTCTGACTAGAATGGCTACCGCTGCCTGTGCGTTCCCCCATGGATTGGGTTCCAGTTTTCTGGTTAGTTTTTCGAGTGGGCTTTGCGGCGTCAACCTTGACATCTTGATTGTTTCCTAGTTTGTCTAAAATGTTGCGTTTTATCGGTGCGAAAAAGAAAAGATTATCCATATCATCTGCGGGAAGATTGGTTATGTCGAATATCATCGCTGAGTTAAGGAATAGGCTAGATGGGGTAATCTCAACTGAGTCACTTAATGACTATATCTATTTGGCTGGAATCAGTATAGCAATAGGTATTACTGTTGGTTTTCTCAGCGTTGCTGTTCATGAAATATATCATTACATGCATCTTTTCTCCGAGTATCTGCACCACGTGAATGAGTTATTCGTGATCATCCTCCCGGTGACGGGTTTGACTCTTGCATACTGGTTGGTTATGAAATATAGCACCACCAAACAGTCGGGGGGTGGAAGTCATCGGCTTCTAGAAGCATACCACTTTGAAGGAGGGATAATGACCGCTAAGGATACTTTGTTTGAGCCTCTTGCGTCCACTATAACGATGGGTGTGGGGGGAAGCGCGGGTTTCGAGGGTCCGAGTCTATTGTTAGGAGGGGGAATTGGTTCCCTTGTGGCTCAGAGATTGAACCTTGAGACGTCTGAGATACAACGTTTTCTCATTAGCGGCGCAGCAGCTGGTGTGGCTGCTATTTTCAAGGCTCCATTTACAGGCATCATGTTTGCACTTGAAATTCCATATAAAAGGGACATTACCCGGAAGGCGTTTATCCCGGCTACACTAGCTAGCATTTCGTCTTATCTTGTGGCTGTAAACTTCATGGGAACTGATACTTTCTTTCCTTTGATTCCCCGGTTTGTGATTCCTAGTCCTTGGGCTATGCTTCACGCCTTCTTGATTGGGGTGTTGATGGCGTTGGGTGGCACGTTTTTCGTCAGGTTCTTTGATGCTGTGAAAGAAGTGAAGGAGGGGCTTCGCATCAAGCCTATTTTGGTACCAGTGATTGGCGGCTTAATCGTAGGAGGGATTGGCTTATTCCTGCCTGAAGTGTTAGGTGTTGGATATGAGACTGTTCAAGAAATCATCGCGGGTAACAGTGGAGACTGGAGCACAGGATTCCTTCTTGCCTTGTTTTTCTTCAAGGTGTTTGTTACATGCGTAACACTTAGTAGTGGAGGTAGTGGCGGTGTCTTTGTTCCATCACTCTATGTTGGTGCAGTTCTTGGTGCTTTGTATATTCGGTTTATTCCTGTGCCTGATGAGCAGGTACTTATCGTTGCGGCTATGGCGTCTATCATAGCCTCTGCGAACAAGACACTATTGACCAGTGTTGCTTTTGTGGCTGAGACTGCTGGGCCAAGCAGCATAATTTTCACTTTGGTAGCTGCTGCGACAAGTTACTTCATCAGTCGAGATGTCAGCTTCTACTCCCATGTACAGCCAATCGATGAGTTCACTGAGGATGAGGAAGCAATGCATGTTCTTTACCATTTCATCAAGAAACAGAGAAACCCTGAGATATTTAACGAAGTGAAAGTTGAAGACATAATGGCGACTGATCCTGTTGCTTTACCTGAAAGCATGAGAATTGGAGAAGCTATGAAGGCGATACAGGGCTGTAGAAACAGGGAGTTTCCTGTTACTCGGCGTGGAAGAGTTATTGGACAAATGGACCTTGAGGACTTAGTAACACAACCCAAGAGAAGTTTACAGATAGGTTATCTACCGATGGAACACCCGGTGGTATTAACGAAAGAAGATAGCCTTCAACATGCCTTAGAGTATTTCATCGAATCAGAGGTATCATGCGTCTGGGTGGTTGATAATATGGATAAGATGAAGCTTGTGGGTGTTTTGAACGAGGAAGATCTACGGGTTAAGATGCTTGAGTTAATGTAGAAGCCTTTATGTGCATCCGCACATTTAATACTCGATTTAAGCCAGACTAAAAGAGGACAAAACCTTGACAGAAAACAACGATGTAACAAATCCTTGGGAGAAAAAGAACCAAGAGAAGGACCTAATCAAAGAGAAAATGATGCAAATCAAACACAAAATCGCAGTAATTAGCGGAAAAGGAGGCGTCGGAAAAACCCTAGTAACCGTTAACCTAGCAACAGCACTAGCTAAAAGCGGAAAAAAAGTAGGAGTCTTTGACGCAGACCTTACAGGCCCATGTGTACCAAAGATGCTTGGACTCAAAGGAAGCAAACTTGAGGCAGGGCCAGCCGGAATAGGGCCAGCAGAAGGCCCTCTCGGAATCAAAGCGGTATCCATGGATTTCCTTTTGCCCAGCGATGAGAGCCCCGTTATTTGGAGGGGTCCACTAAAGATGGGTGCAATCAGGCAGTTCCTCGGCGAGGTTGCTTGGGGAGAACTGGATTACCTCTTGGTTGACCTACCTCCGGGTACAGGCGATGAGAGCCTAAGCATACTTCAGCTTTTACCCGAGATGGATGGAGTGGTTATCGTTACTATCCCAAGCGAGGTAAGCCAAGGAGTAGTCAAAAAAGCAGTTACATTCGCCAGACAGATGAATGTACCAGTTTTCGGCATCGTTGAGAACATGGCAGGCATGATCTGCCCACACTGCGGGGAAATGATCGAGGTATTCAGCAAGGGCGGAGGAGCCAAGGTAAGCGACGAGATGAGCGTTGACTTGCTAGGCAGTATACCAATGGACCCAAGGATCGCAGCAGACAGCGACTCTGGGAATCCATTCGTGGTGAGCCACCCGGATTCTCCTGCAGCCAAGGTTTTCTCCGAGATAGTGGCTGAGATACAGAAGAGGGTAGAATAATGAAAGTAGCAGTAAGTTCAACAGGTAACACTGTTGATTCGATGATGGATCCAAGGTTTGGAAGATGCGGTGTTTTCCTAATCGTGGACACAGATACGATGGAAGCACAACCAGTAGCCAACATGAGTGTTTCAGCGGCACACGGCGCTGGCATAGGAGCCGCACAGAAAGTAGCATCCCTAGGAGTAAAAGCGGTTATTAGTGGGCATTTTGGACCAAACGCACACATGGCGTTATCAGGTGCAGGTGTAGACATTTACACAGCCCAATCAGGAACCGTAAAAGATGTGGTTGAACTACTTAAGAAGGGTCAACTCAATAAGGTAAGCAGTCCAACTGTCGGAGGCCACTTTGGTCAGGGACGGGGAAGAGGCGGAGGACGCCCAAGATAAATGAGGAAATGAAATGGTAAGAGTTGTAATTCCAGTAGCAGACGATAAAGGAGAACTAGTTTCAGCCCACTTTGGAAGAGCTCCCTACTTTGCATGGTTTGACGTAAAATCAGGCAAAATAGTTGATAGAGGGATAAAACCAAATGATAGTAGTCACTTTGGTGGACAAGGATTACCACCGGAGCGTATGATGGCTATGGGCGCTGACGTAGTGATATCAGCGGGTATGGGTATGAAAGCTATTCAAGCATTCCAGAATAGCACAGTGGCGGTTCTACAAGCAGTACAGGAAAGCACCGAGAGGAGTATCCAAGACTACGTTGACGGTAGTCTTCGTGAGCTAACTGAAGGCTGTCTCCACGCTGAGAACCATGAACACTAAATCTCTTAAAATCGCGGTAGCGAGTGGAAAAGGCGGTACAGGCAAGACACTGGTAGCGGTTAATCTTGCTCTCAGTGTAGGCGCTGATCAACTGCTCGACTGTGATGTTGAAGAGCCGAATGATTATATTTTCCTTAAACCCGTGGAGACTAAAAGTGAACCAGTTGAGTTATTGGTTCCTGTAATAGACGAGGATAAGTGTACTTATTGCCGGAAATGCGCCGAGTTCTGTCAATACAATGCGTTGTTCGTTGCAGGCGAGACCGCTATGGTGTTTAATGAACTGTGCCATAGCTGTGGGGGTTGTAAACTAGTCTGTCCAGAGAACGCGATAACTGAACAGCCCCGTAGCATCGGCGAGATATTCACGGGGAACGTAAAAGGCATCGAGCTAGTCTACGGTAAATTGAACATAGGTGAAGCAATAGCGGTACCTATAATCGCAGCTGTTAAAGAACGTTCAAAAGAAAAAGGCTTGGTTATTCTCGATTCTCCTCCTGGCTCAGCCTGTCCAGTAGTAGAATCAGTGATGGACACAGACTATGTCATAATGGTTACTGAGCCCACTCCATTCGGTTTACATGACTTGGAGGTTGCCACTGAAGTAGTAAAGCAGCTAGGAATACCTCTAGGTGTTGTCGTGAACTTTGCGGGAATAGGAGATAGAGGAGTCTACGAGTATTGTGAAAAAATGGGCATCCCAATTATCATGGAAATACCCTACGATAGACGTATAGCCGAGTTATACAGCCGAGGAACATCATTCACAGAAGAGATGACTGAATGGCGACCCAAGTTCAAACAACTACTTGAACGCATCAAGGAGGAACTCCAATGAAACAGGTAACAATTCTCAGCGGCAAAGGCGGAACAGGAAAAACAACCATCACCGCGTGCTTCGCGACGCTAAGCGAGAACGCTGTATTCGCGGACTGCGATGTTGATGCAAGCAACCTACATCTACTGCTTAACCCAGAGATCAAAGAGACCAACGAGTTCATGGGATTGAATGTAGCCTACATCGACCCTGAGAAATGCATACAGTGCGGTAAATGCATGGAGGTATGCAGGTTCAACGCCATAGAGGATTATATCGTTGACCCAATCCATTGTGAAGGCTGTAAGGTCTGTGTAGTAAACTGCCCAGTTGAAGCAATAGAGTACAATCCAAGGGTCTCGGGACACGCATACATCAGCGAAACCAAGTACGGACCCATGAGCCACGCACGACTAACACCGGGAATGGAAAACAGCGGCAAACTCGTAACTCAGGTCAGGCAAAACGCGAGCAAAATCGCCGAGGAAAAAGAGAAAGACTTGGTGCTTGTTGACGGCTCACCGGGCATAGGTTGTCCTGTTATTGCAAGTATTGCGAATGTTGATGCCTCTGTTGTGGTTGTGGAGCCTACTTTAAGCGGTATTCATGACCTGAAACGTGCACTGGAGTTGCTGGAGCACTTTGAGATCACACCATATGTTATCGTGAACAAGTATGACATCAACGAGGAAAATAGCGCTGACTTGGAAAAGTTCTGCAAAGAAAACAACATCGAACTACTTGGCATGATACCATTCGACCCTACAGTAACCAAGGCAATGGTCCAGAGAACACCCATAGTAGAGTTTAGCCCAGACTCACCAGCCGCAAAGGCTATAGTAGAGACTTGGAAACGATTCAGCAGCCTACTGGTTTAACGCCAGATAATTTTCCACTAACTCTTTCACAGATTTTTCTTTATCTACAATAGAAATCTCTATACCAAGAGTCTCAAGTATGTTTTTTGCACCAGGACCCATATCAATGGTCAGTAGAACATCAATATTATTGTCTTTGAGGGTTCTCGCCGCTAGAGGCCCTGCGCCTCGCTCCAGTTTCTCCCCGGGATTAGGTATTACATCTGTGGAGGAGATTTGATTATCTTCTATTGTTACTATCGTGAATATTGGTGCACGTGAAAAAGTATCTGCTATCTTGTTGCTGAGTTTTCGGTTCCCCGTTGATGGTACTGCGATTCTCATAGTTATCACAAAAAGGGTTTAGGAGGTTTATTGGGTTTCTGTCTCACCCAATTCCTCTAGCCGACTCTTGAGTTGTTCCATCTCCTTGGCTAGATAGTCTAGCTGGCTCTCTAGGAACTCTTTTTCGTTTGTCGGTGCTTGTGGCATCATTGATGCCGGTGGTGCGACGGGTATCGCTCCTGCTGTGTTTGGGTCAACGGATGCATCAGGGTTTGCCCACCACCATCTTTGGAGCCATGGGAATCTGGCGCATTTTGTGGGGTCTGTTCCCCAGTATCCGCGTCCTCTTCCGCCTCCGTAGAGGAATCCTGGGCGCTGGTTTGGGGGTAAGTCGCTGAATGGTCCGTTGCCGGGGTATCGGTTTCTTCTTCCGTATCTCATTTTCTTTTCTTTCCTTTGTGTGCATTTGCACACTTTGTTATTGTGTGTTATTGCACGGAATTATTTAAATATTGTGATAATGCACATAATAACAATATGATGCGAGGAAGACGAAGAAGAGGCAGATACGGAAGAATCCCCAACCCCGTATACATAAACCACACAACAATAATCAAAGCATTCAACCCAGAACCACAAGCCAACGGAGAACCAATCCAAATAGAACCAGCAGAACTAGAAGCCATAAGACTCGCAGACCTCGAAAACCTAAACCAAGAAGAAGCAGGAGAACGGATGGGAGTAAGCAGAGGCACCATCTGGAGGCTCTTGCAGAGGGGGAGAAGAAAGATCGCGTTGGCACTCGTTGAGGGACGCAGAATAGAAATAGCCGAGCCGCCAGAGCGTGCTCGCTAGTGTTATAACCATAATTAGTTAGATTATAATGAATTGAAGCCAGTAATCAATGAGTTTTTTTCTGGTCTAGAGAAGATACCATGGATAAGTCTCGGCTCATATCCCACGAGAGTCGAGAAACTGGAGAAGATGGGCGAAGCACGTGGCTTCACGGATCTCTATATCAAACGGGATGACCGTTCAAGCCCTGTCTATGGTGGAAACAAGGTTAGAAAACTTGAGTATATGTTGGCTGATGCTCAGAAAAAGGGGAAAAGGACGCTAATCACGCTGGGGGGAGCGGGTAGTAATCAGGTATTAGCTACGGGTATCTTTGGACATGAACTGGGTTTCAAGGTTACTGGTATTATGATGGATCAAGCTAACGCGAAATATGTTCGCAAAAATCTTCTACTTGACAAATATTATGATATTAAACTGGTATACACCAAAGACACTCTATCAGAGATCTTCTCTTTCGCTGGAGAGTACATAGGTTCAATGTTAAACGGTGGAAAACCATACTTCGTCACAGCGGGGGCAAGTAGCCCAATAGGAAACATGGGATTTGTAAACGCCGGGTTTGAACTTAAGAAGCAGATTGAAAACGGGGAGTCTCCAGAGCCTGATTATATTATCGCTGCTTGTGGCTCCATTGGCACAAGCGCGGGACTGCAACTCGGCTGTATACTAGCTGGATTAAAAACTAAGATAGTAGCTGTTAGGGTAGCTTATCCTTGGCTTGTTACTAAGTGGCGTATGAAGCGTATGATTGGGGACATCATTAGGCTTATGAGAAAATATGATTCTACGGTGCCCAGCGTTGATGTATCTGAAGAAGAACTAATTCTTTTAGGAGATTACCTAGGTGAGGATTATGCCGCATTCACTGATTTAGGGTGCCAATGCGTTGATGATATGCGGGAACTTGAAGATATTGAACTAGAGCATACATACACAGGGAAGGCATTAGGCGGTGGTTTAGACTGGCTAAAGAAACAGGGAAAATCAGATTCCACGATACTTTTCTGGAACACATACAACTCAGTGGATTTATCAGAAAAAGCAGCCACAATAGACTACAAGACATTACCAAAGAAATTCCACAAATACTTCACAGAACCAGTTCAAGAAGAAACTTGGAAGGGTTAGAGATCAACCTCTTCCCCGGCTTCACCCGGTTTCCAGCCTTTAATATGATCAAAGGCAGCGTTAACACCATTCCGTAGATAAGCAGAGTCACTGTTTACCGCACAGAACAGGAATCCACGTTTCAGCGCCTCGTTGATGTTTGTTGGTCCCGGTGTGGTGAAGCAGTGCATACCCGGTGCTACTCCAGCGTCTCGTCCAGCCTCAACTATCCTATCTAGGGTTTTTAGGAACTTGGGGTTGGTATAGTCCTTGTGGATGCCCATATCTAGGCTTAGGTCGCTTGGACCTACGAAGCAAGCGTCAACGCCCTCCACGCTGAATATCTCCTCGATGTTCTCAACACCCTTCGCTGTCTCTATCATAACTACTACGAGAGTCTCATCGTTTGCTGTCTTGA